>NZ_JAYWCU010000069.1:0-81828 GCF_043780375.1 Emticicia sp.
GGTAAAAGCAGCCCTAAAACAGGCTTTTAAAGATGGTATGCTGCAAACAGACCTCAACGCAAAGATAGAGCCTATCAAGACAGCCGAAACGCAAAGAAACTTTCTAACTATTGAAGAACTAAACAGCCTTGTACGTACCGAGTGCCAAAACGTTTTACTCAAACGTGCAGCCTTGTTTTCGGCACTTACTGGGCTACGACATAGCGACATACAAAAACTAACTTGGAGCGAATTGGAGTACATAGAAGGGAACGGATATTTTATTCAGTTTAAGCAGCAAAAGACAAAAGGCGTTGAAATGATGCCAATATCAGAACAGGCATTTAGTTTACTTGGAGAACGCAAAAAGCCTACTGATAAAGTATTTGATGGTTTGGAATATTCAGCGTACCAAAACAAGTTTCTGTATCAATGGATAACAGCAGCAGGAATATCAAAGGATATTACGTTCCATTGTTTTCGCCACACATTTGCAACCTTGCAACTAAGCAAAGGAACTGATATTTACACCGTCAGCAAGATGCTGGGGCATAGAGAACTCAAAACGACCCAAATTTATGCAAAGATTATAGATGAAACCAAGCGTAAAGCAGCCGACAGCATACAGTTAGATTTTTGATATTTTTTAAACTTAAAGGACAAATGGAACAAAACGATAATAAATTACTTAACGAAGCAGATTATACAAATTTCGCAGAAGAACTTATCAAGTTGCCAAATCAATTGGCAAAACTTGATAATCTGAAATCAAAACATCAAAAATACTATGAAGTAAATAGAAGTTTTTATAAACAGTTTATTTACAAGATTGAGGAATTAATAACAGACCTTAGAGACGATATTTTTGAAAAAACAGCAGTACTTGCTGAAAGAAATCCAAAATTTAATTATGTTGAGGTAACCAAGCAATATGAGGGTATTTATAAAAACCCAAGTAGAGGGCAATTTACTATTAAGGCCTTGGAAGGTTTAAAAGACTTTGTTTATAAGTTTGAGTATGAAGTTTTAGAAAATAAAATTGATATGCATTATTGGTTTCTAAGTAGTGTTTTGACTTTCATAAAAAATGATATTAATGATGTATTTAAGTTTATTTCTGAAAATGATGTTTATAAAAACGTTAGAGTTGAAATTGAAGAAAATGGAACAATTTATTTTCAATATTTTCAAAGAGAATTAAAGAACAAGTTAGAAAAACAAGAAAATTGGAAGGTTATTGAAATTGATATTAAAGATAGATTCTTACCAATGATTCATAAATATTATGAATGGTATGAAATAAATAAAGAAGAAACTAAAAAGTTTGAGCCAGCCAATTTTTATGAGTGGATGTATGAAGTTATGCGTTCAACTGAAAAGGAAATAAATAAATGGTTTAAGGCAGAACAGCCAGCAGCACCCGAAAGCCTTAGTGTTGAAAAAGTTGAGGAAAAGAAAGAAAGTGAAGTAAAACTATTTCATCGTGAAATTGCATTACTTCACCACTATTTAGGTACATCACTAAATGATAATAATGCAAGTATAAAAGCAAGTTTATACGGTCAAAATAGCGGTAGAAAATTGATGGAACATTATAACGAAATTAAGAATAGTAACTTGAATATTACTAACCACAAATACGCAGTAAAAAACATTGAAAAAGTCATTACTTTACTAAATAACAACCCACAAGCAAAAGAAAAAGCAGAAAATGACTTGAAAGTTGCACAAACAAAAAAGAATTAAACAACTGATTATTAGCAATTTATAAAATACTCAACCAGTTATAACCAGTTGCACTACTTCGTATAAAATAATTTTGAGCCATAATCAAATAATTAGAAAATGGCTCAATCGTACAATCCTTTCGATGTTTTAGAGTTAAGGCTTAACTCCATTGAAAATCTTTTATTAGACTTCAAACACCAGTACATTTCTGCACCTCCAAAGCAAGCCGACCAATGGTTTGACCTCAACGAATTATGTAATTATTTACCCGATAAGCCAGCAACCGCAACGGTTTACGGCTGGGTACATACTGCACAGATACCTTGCCACAAAGGAGGTAAAAAACTAAGATTTTTAAAGAGTGAAATAGACATTTGGCTTTTACAAGGTAGAAAGAAAACCTTGCAACAAACGGCACTCGAAGCAGATGCCTATCTACTAAAAAGCAAAGGAGGTGCTGGTCGAACCTATGGAAAATAAGACTAACACCTCCCAAGTGCAAAAAGGACAAAGCAAAGATAGTGAATTTATCTCAAAAATTATTATCAATGAAGTTGAAAAAGGTACTGGTTTATCCTATGACCAATTAAAGGCACAATACAACGAAATACAATTATTTTATACAGCTTTACAGTATGTAACAACAACTAAAAGAGCATTATGCAAGGCATTTAATATCGAAATACCAAATAATTGTAGAAACAAAAGAAAGTTTGAAAAAGCAGGTATTTTGGTTCAGAGTAAAGATAAATATCGTTGCCCAAGTTCGGGACATCTTGCAAATGTATTATCTACGAATCCAGCAGAGTTTGACAAACTCAACCAACCAAGAAGTGTTCAACTTAAAATGAATTTTGCATAATGGAATCCAAAAAAACATCTACTTTTTTGGATTTAGAAAATTCAGAAAGGTTATTGAAAGAACTAAACCCACAATTTACCGACCTTGATAAGTTTAAGAAAGACCTTAAAGAGGAACGCAAAGCACTATTAAAGCAAAGCAATGAAGCAACCAAAAGTAAAGGCTTATTTACCGTAATGCCAGCCAGCCATTGGATTGAAGAATCTAAAATGCAACCAATTCCGCAAATGCTATTTGGTGAATTATGGTTTGAAGGTGAATTATGTATTTTGTTTGCAGATACCAATTTAGGTAAATCAATATTAGCCGTACAGATTGGCAATAGTATAAGTAAGGGTGAACCAATAAGGGGCTTTAAACTCGAAGCCCCAAAACAACCAATTTTATACTTTGATTTTGAACTTTCGCCAAAGCAATTTGAAAACCGCTATTCGATAAAGTTTGAGCAGCATTATAGTTTTGATAATAATTTTATCAGAATTGAAATAAACCCTGATGCAGTAATACCCGAAAATCAAACCTTTGAAAATTACCTCGACTATTCGCTGGAGCGTTCAATTATCGAGACAGGTGCAAAGGTTTTAATCATTGATAATCTTACTTACTTAAAGACCGAAACCGAAAAAGCGAAAGATGCCTTACCATTGATGAAACATTTAAAGGCATTGAAAAGTAAATACAACCTTTCAATTTTGGCATTGGCACACACACCAAAAAGGGATTTATCAAAGCCAATTACTCGAAACGACTTGCAAGGTAGTAAGATGCTTATGAGTTTTACTGATTGTTCGTTTACGATTGGAGAAAGCCAAAAGGATAAAAATATCCGTTACCTGAAGCAAATTAAGGTAAGACAAAGTGAATTTATTTATGATACCGAAAATGTAGCTATTTGTCAAATTGAAAAGCCTTACAACTTCTTACAATTCGATTTAATAGGTTTCAGCACCGAAAGGGAACATTTAAAAGAGGTTACGGAAAAGGATAAAGGGCAAAAGATTGCAGAAGTATTGGAGTTGAAAAAGCAAGGCATTACTAATATTGAAATTGCCCGAAGGCTGGGAGTTTCGGAGGGAGCAGTCAGAAAATGGATTAAGAAAGCCAATGAAACCGAACCCAAATAAACGCCAATTCGTACGATTCGTACTTTTCGTACACCTGTACGTTTTGTACGAATCGTACGATTAAAGCCAAAAAGCAATGAACGAACACCTATACAAATTAGAGCCTTACAAGGGTATGAAAACTCGATACAGCTGCCCAAGTTGTCAGCAGTATAAAGTTTTTGCCCTTTACATTGATACCGAAACAGGCGAACACCTCAACGAATCCGTAGGAAGGTGCAACCGAGAGATTAACTGCGGTTACCACTATTCACCAAAGCAATACTTTGAAGAAAACAATATTTCATTTGATAAGTCACAGCAGCACCGCCAACAAAGAGCAGTTGAGCAGTTACCACCAAAGCAAATTTCGCTTATTTCGGTTGAGGTATTTACAGCCAGCTTGCAAAGCCACGAATCAAACAACTTTGTAAGATACTTGATTGAACTTTTTGGGGTTGAGGTTACAAACGGATTAATCGCAAAGTATTTTATTGGTACTTCAAAGTATTGGAACGGTGCAACAGTATTTTGGCAAATTGATAAAGAGTATCAAGTCAGAACAGGTAAAATAATGCTTAACAGCCCCACCACAGGCAAAAGAGTAAAAGAACCTTTCAATCATATCAACTGGGTACATAAAGCCCTTAAATTGCCTGATTTTGAGTTAAAGCAATGTTTGTTTGGTGAACACCTTTTAAATGATAACAGTAAACCTATTGCCTTGTGTGAATCGGAAAAGACCGCCATTGTTGCCAGCGTTTATTTGCCTGATTTTATTTGGTTAGCAGCTGGAGGTATTAGCAATTTGACCGCTGATAAATGTAAGGTTTTGTCAGGTCGTACGGTTTATTTGTATCCTGACTTAAACGGTTTCGAGAAATGGAGTATCAAGGCAAAGGAACTTTCGCACATTGCAACGATTGTTGTTTCTGACTTATTAGAACGCCACGCCAGCGATGAAGAAAGAAAAGAGGGTTTAGACTTAGAAGATTACTTGATAAGGTTTGATTATAAAGATTTTATCGAACCCGAACCGCCAGCACCTCCACCACCGCCAGCCGTTGAGGTGGAAATGAAAGAGCCAATTACGGTAAAAGCGAACGAATCAAACGACTTGAAAGAAAGGGTACTTGATTGGAGCAAAGAAGTTGAGGAACTCGAAACGTATTTCAAAAGCGTTACTTTGCCGACAGTACCAATTTCAATAAGTCAAGGCGAAACGATTAACAATGTAGGTAACTTTCTTGAAAGTCATTTTGCCACATTGAAGCACATGAAGGGTAAAAGAGTTTTTTTGCCACACCTCCACAGATTACAGAAACTTAAAAGCTATTTGACACAAGGGGGGGCGGGGTTGATTCCTTCAAGCATAAAGTAAAACAACCGCTTACCGACTGTGGAAAACAGCGTTACAACTATTGAGGTGGGGTATCAAATGAATCATGATTATTGTCATAACGTTCCTTAATAATTTAGGTTTCATTTTAAGCAGTCAAAAAATGGCAAAGTTTCCGAGTTATCCAACTTTATTTGATGAATGTAAAACAATCAGTATTTCTGATTTTAAGAAATGGAGTTACTTAAAATCTAATCAAGTGATTAATAGTGTAATTACTTGGAGTAGAAATGGCAATAAAACTGCGAGTATTTCGATTTCTGTTAATACCTTTGCTGAAAGCTTTTTCGTTGAATTAGATTATAGTTGTAATGGCAAACCGATAAAGTATAGAGTGCCAATTATTAAAGTAGATTCTAATTTAGGCAAAGGAGTTGTTTGGTTTTTTATTTGCCCTTATACTGGTAAACGGTGCAGAAAGTTGCATTTAGTAGGTAACTACTTTTACCACCGTTCAGCGTTTAGAAACTGTATGTATGAAAACCAAACCAAAAGTCATAGCAGCAGGAATCATTTTAGTATGGCTGATAAGTTGTTTAGAGTTGCAGATGCTAATGATAAAATACACAGTAAGCACTTTAAAAAATATTATAATGGTTTACCAACAAAAAGGTATATCAAGCAAATGAAACGTATAAAAATTGGTGGGAATATTTCAATGGAAGAATTGGGGTTTTATTGAAAAATCAATTGCATTTGTACCCTATTTGTACCTCAAAAAAAATATTATTTGTAACTAATTGACTATAAGCACTTTACAAAAATAGTTACTTTCTTCATTGGAAAGTAAGTTCTTCTTAGATTTGTTTAAGATTTATACAAAGCACCTAACCAAATGAATTATTCTTCCATACTATTTGAGACAATTAAATTGTACGTTTCACCCAAAGAATTGAGTTGGATTGAAACAAAAGCTAATGGTAGTTTACAGTCTCTACAAACGGCATTTGTAGCTACGCCAAGATTTGTGAGTAAAACTACTATTAATTTGACTGATTCTATCAATGGTATTAATATCACTGATTGGACTTTGGATAGATTAGTGCGAGTTTATTTGTTAACAAAACTTGATAGCTCGGTCAAAGAAGATTATACAAAAAGCCTTGATACACTATTCGAAATTGCTGAAAATAACGAAGCTGTCGCATTAATATCTGCACTTTCATTTTTTGATTATCCCGAATATTGGCTTTTGCGTGCAACCGATGCTGTGAGGTCAAATATTGGTTTAGTTTTCGATGCAATTGCCTTTCAAAATCCTTATCCAATGCAGTATTTTTCTGAATTGGCGTGGAATCAATTAATTTTGAAATGTATTTTCAATGACAAGCCTATTCATCGTATTCAAGGCTTAAACGAGCGGGCGAATCAAGCCCTTGCCAACTCAATTTCGGACTTTGCACACGAACGCTGGGCCGCTGGTCGAAGTGTTCCTGCTCAAGCATGGCGTTTAGTAAGTAAGTTTATGAATGAAACAATTTTAAGTGATATTTGTACTTTATTTGTCTCTCAAAATCCAAATGATAAGATTGCAGCTACTTTAGTTTGTAGCGAAACTGACTTTGTTTTTGCAAAAGAAGAATTAAAAAAATATCCTGAACTTAATAGTAAAAATCTTAGCTGGGAAATGCTTGAGGTTTAAAATAATGGAGTATTAAACATAGAATTGAAAAATAAAATGTGTCAAAAACATTCCGAAATAACCCAAAACCCTTCTCACTTTGAAGGTACAGCCGAAGAACTCGAATTGGCAAAAACAGTACAGGTAAATTACACAGATTACATCAAAGATATGAAATTCTTTGACCCGCATATTCACATGACTTCTCGTACGACCGACGATTATACTGCTATGGTCGATGCGGGTGTTGTGGCAATTATTGAACCCGCTTTTTGGTTGGGTCAACCTCGCACGGGTTTGGCATCATTCAAAGATTATTATAGTAGTTTGGTCGGTTGGGAGCGATTTAGGTCTTTGCAGTTTGGCATCAAACATTATTGCACGATTGGATTAAATTCACGGGAAGCCAATAATGAGGCTTTAGCAGAGCAGGTAATGGAGATTTTGCCTTTGTTTTTGTACAAAGAAGGCGTAGTGGGCGTAGGAGAAATTGGTTTTGACGACCAAACTGCTGCTGAAGAAAAGTATTATCGTCTACAACTCGAATTGTCAAAAGAAGCAGGTTTGCCCGTGCAAGTTCACACGCCGCACCGTGATAAAAAGAAAGGAACAGAGTTAAGTATGTCGATTGCTTTGGAACATGGAATTGACCCAAGTATGGTAATTATTGACCATAATAATGAAGAAACCGTAGAAAGTGTGCTTGAAAAAGGTTTTTGGGCGGCATTTACGATTTATCCATTTACAAAAATGGGCAACGAACGCATGGTCGAAATCGTGAAAAAATATGGTTCGGAGAGAATAATGGTAAATTCGGCGGCAGATTGGGGAATAAGCGACCCCTTGGCAGTTCCGAAAACAGCTGCTTTGATGAAAATTAAAGGTATTTCTGATAGAGATATTAAATTAGTTACTTATCAAAATGCCATTGACGCTTTTGCTCAAAGTGGACAAATTAATGTGGCCGATTTTGAAACCCCGCAGGTAATTGACCAAAGTTTGAAATTTTATGGAAACACCGTTTTGCGTGGCGGGCAAATTCCAAGAGTTGATAAAAATTCTATTATTATTAGTTAGTAGATTGTCATTAGGCGATAGTCAACAGTAAAGTAAAAACCTAATATTCAGATTTTAGATAACAAGTTTAAAGCATTGAACATAAAAGCATATTTACAATTAACTCGACCAGCCAATATCATCACGGCAATTGCTGATATTTTGGCAGGAATATCTATTGCGAGTTTTTCTTTTTCGATTATAAATATTAATCCTTTAAACATCACTTTTTTATGTATATCAACCATTGGTTTATACGGTGGCGGAATTGTTTTTAATGATATTTTTGATTTAGAATTAGACAAAATTGAACGTCCAGAAAGAGTAATTCCGAGCGGAATAATCAGTAAAAACAATGCTATTATTTTTGGTATTTTGTTATTAGCTTTAGGAATATTTTCCGCAATGGCGAATAGCTTAATAAGTAGCCTAATTGCCTTATTAGTAGCTATTTGTGCATTAGTTTATGATAAATTCGGTAAGCATCATTCTTTTTT
Source organism: Emticicia sp. (assembly GCF_043780375.1). GTDB lineage: Bacteria > Bacteroidota > Bacteroidia > Cytophagales > Spirosomataceae > Emticicia. The sequence goes on from NZ_JAYWCU010000069.1 coordinate 8,246, forward strand.
TGGACCAATCAACATGGGACTTTGTAGAGGCGGAAATTTAATTTTGGGAATGAGTATTATCGAAAATGCCATTCCGCAGTGGTGGTGGTTGGGATTTTTGCCAGTTTGCTACATTGCAGCTATTACGATGATTAGTCGAGGCGAAGTTCATGGTGGGAATAAAAATACGCTTTATTTTGCGGCATTTCTTTACATTTTTGTGAGTAGTTGCCAGTTATTAATTGCCTTCCAGCTCAATAATTTATTAATTACGACTGCATTTGTAGCTTTACACATTTTCTTAATTTTTAAACCATTAATCACAGCAATTACAAACCCAATTGGCCCAAATATTGGCAAAGCAGTTAAAGCTGGAGTGTTATCGCTCATCGTTATGGATGCCGCTTGGGTAAGCGTTTCGGGCAATATTATTGTGGCTATTGCAGTTTTATGTTTGTTGCCTATTTCGATAAAACTGGCAAAGGTTTTTGCCGTAACTTAACATTACAACAAAACGACAATATTATATATATATTAGATTTAACTCGTAAATGAACCTTATTAAACAAGCTTTTCAAGTACCATATTCATTCAATATCGTTTTCACAAAAGACCTTTTTTCGACTGATAATCAAGAGTTTACTAATTTTCTTGCCAACTTTGGAGATTCTCGTTTTCATAAGAAAATCTTGTTTCTGATTGATGAAGGCGTTGCCAAAAATCACCCTTTGCTTGTTCAATCAATCAAGGCATATTTTAGTAATAACACAAATATTACCTTAGTTGACGAAATCTTGGTGATGCCCGGTGGAGAATTTGTAAAAAATGACACAACTTATTTAGACCAAACACTTTTGGCTATTAATAAATACGGTATCGACCGTCATTCTTTTGTGACGGCAATTGGCGGCGGAGCATTTTTGGATATGGTTGGTTACGCTTCTTGTATCGCTCATCGTGGCGTAAAACACATCAGAATTCCGACTACTGTTCTTTCGCAAAATGACTCGGGTGTTGGTGTTAAAAATGGCGTGAATTTTTTAGGAAAAAAGAATTTTTTAGGTACTTTTTCTCCTCCCGTAGCAGTTTTCAATGATTCAAATTTTCTAACAACACTTTCAGACCGAGATTGGCGTTCGGGTATTTCTGAAGCTATAAAAGTGGCATTAATTAAAGATTTGCCATTTTTTGAGTGGCTCGAAATAAATGCAAAAGCAATGGCTGAACGAAATTTGACAGTCATGAATGAACAAATATTTCGTTCAGCGGCACTGCATACCAACCATATTTCGAGCGGCGACCCATTTGAAATGGGTTCAGCTCGACCTTTAGATTTTGGACATTGGGCAGCTCATAAACTGGAATACTTGACAAATTTTGAGATTCGCCACGGCGAAGCCGTTGCAATAGGCATTGCACTTGACTCGATTTATTCGCAACTTTTGGGACTTATTTCGCAAGAAGAAGTAAATCGAATTATTGCGTTACTCAAAAATCTTGGTTTTACCCTTTACCACAAATCGCTTGGCGAGAATAACAAATTGAATCTTTGGGAAGGTTTGAACGAATTTAGAGAGCATTTGGGTGGACAATTGACCATTACAATTTTAGAACGATTGGGCAAAGGAAAAGAAATCCACGAAGTTGATTTTGAACTTATGAAACTCGCCGTTGACGAGCTTGAAAAAACGATATAGAAAATATGAAAACCCCATACGGACATCTCACATATTGTAGCAATATTCATCCTGGTGAAGACTGGAAAGAACATTTTCAGGTTTTGAAGAGTAGTATTCCCGAAATAAAAGCGGCTGTTTGCTCGCAAGAAATAATGGGAATTGGTTTGCGTTTAGCAAATCAAGCAAGCATTGATTTATCAGAAAAATCTAATTTCGATGAATTCAAAAATTGGCTTGTGGCACATGATTGCTACGTTTTTACGATGAATGGTTTTCCTTATGGTAATTTCCATAATGTTGTAGTAAAAGACCAAGTTCACGCTCCTGATTGGACAACAAAAGAACGTACAGATTATACAATCCGACTGTTTGGTTTATTGGCTAAATTGCTACCAGAAAATTTAGAAGAAGGTGGAATTTCAACTTCACCTTTATCATATCGTTTTTGGTGGAAAACATTAGAATCTTTAGAAGAAGCGACCAAAGCAGCAACAAAAAACATCATTTCGGTAGTAGAAGCCTTAATTGACTTGCAAGAAAAAACTGGAAAAACGTTTCATTTAGACATCGAACCTGAGCCTGACGGAATACTTGAAAACTCGCAAGAGTTCATTCAATGGTATAAAAATTACCTCATTCCGATGGGCATTGAACAACTCAAAGACAAAGGTTTTTCAAGCGAAAAAGCTATTGAAGCTATTAAAACACACATTCAATTATGCTATGATGTTTGTCATTTTGCGGTAGGTTTTGAAGCTCCGCAAGATGTAATTAATAAATTAGAAACGGAAGGCTTAAAAGTTGGAAAAATACAAATAAGTTCTGCTTTAAAAGTTGATTTTTCGAGCGATGCCAAAGAAAAACTAAAAGTGATAGCACAATACAACGAACCAACGTATTTACACCAAGTTGTTGCTCAAAGAAAAGATGGGAGTTTTAAAAAATTTCCAGATTTGACTGAAGCCATTGCTGGATTTGATGAAAATATAAGTTCGTGGCGAGTACATTTTCATGTGCCATTATTTTTAGAAAAATATGGTTTATTGAGTTCTACGCAGTCAGATATTGTAGATACGATTAATGTTCATAAAAATACGCCTTTTACAAATCATCTCGAAATCGAAACTTATACTTGGGGAGTTTTGCCAACTGAGTTTCAAGCTCCATTAAATGAGTCGATTATTCGGGAGATTAATTGGGTAAAAGGGCTTCTTTAATTTCGAATTTTAGTAATAACCATCTCATTTCCAGTCTTTTCCTCATAATAGAAGCGTTTTTTTCTTCTGGGTTGAGGTCATTTTTAGAATAAAAAATGCAAAAAACAGTAGTAATAAATATAGTTGGTCTTAGCACAAGCGTGATTGGTGAGCATACACCTTTTTTACAGAAATTTATTGCTAAAAATAAGCTGACGCACATAAAGCCACCATTCCCTGCCGTTACAACGACCTCACAAAGTTGTTATGTAACTGGCAAAAATCCTGACGAACATGGCATAGTCGGAAATGGTTGGTACGACCGTGAAGCCTGTGAAATGAAATTCTGGAAACAGTCGAATAAATTGGTGCAAGCCGAAAAAATTTGGGAAGCTGCGAAGCGAAAAAATTCAAATTTTACGAGTTCCAAAATGTTTTGGTGGTATAATATGTACTCTTCGGCTGATTTTTCGGCAACACCACGACCCCAATATCACTCCGATGGCGTCAAAATGCCTGATTGTTACACTTTTCCTGCTGATTTGCGTGATAAATTACAGGCAAAATTAGGCACTTTCCCATTGTTTAAATTTTGGGGGCCAACCACAAGTATTGATTGTTCAAAATGGATTGCCGATGCAGCCTTAGAAGTTGATAAAGAAAATGACCCAACCCTTACGCTCATTTATCTACCACATTTAGATTATTGTTTGCAGAAATTTGGTGTTGGTTTTAGCAAAATCAATAAAGATTTATACGAAATTGATGCTTTGGTGGAGGAATTAGTGAATTATTACGAGCAAAAAAATGCTAAGGTAATTTTACTTTCTGAATATGGCATTAATAATGTAAGTCGCCCGATTCATATTAATCGAATTTTGCGTGAAAATGGTTTGATTTCGGTAAGAGTTGAAAACGGACACGAACTCCTCGATTGTGGAGCATCGAAGGCTTTTGCCGCATCTGACCACCAAATTGCCCATATTTATATAAATGATTTAAGTCAAAAAGAGCGAATCAAGTCAATTTTATCGAAAGTGGAAGGCATTTCGTTGGTAATGGATGAAGCCGAAAAACAGAAGCATAAAATCAACCACGAACGTGCGGGAGACTTGGTTGTGATGGCAAAAGCCGATAGTTGGTTTACTTATTATTATTGGCTTGATGATAAATTAGCACCTGATTTTGCAAGATGTGTAGATATTCATAATAAACCTGGTTATGACCCGGTCGAAATGTTTATGAATCCTGCTAATCCTTTCATAAAATTACGTGCTGCGTATAAATTGGCTCGAAAACTGCTCGGTTTCAGATACCGAATGGATGTAATTCCCTTGGATGCGACACTTATCAAAGGCTCACACGGAACACTTGATATTGGCAAAGAATTTTATCCAGTACTTATTACAAATCAGTCCGTTCCAAAAGAAGAGATTTTGGCAACTGATGTTTATAATGTTATTTGGGAGAGTATTTTTGGGGAGAAATAAACTATACACTATTGAATCAATGAAAAAAATACTCTTTCTAATTCTCTGTTCTTCTAATGTATTGTTTGCTCAAAAGCAAACCGCCATTACGAATTCCTCGGCTGAAACGCCCGAAGTCTTAGCTCAAAAGCAATTAGATGGGTATAATGCCCGTAATATTGATGCTTTTTTAGAGCCTTATGCCGAAAATGTCGAAATTTATAATTTTCCTAATACCTTGCGTATGAAAGGAAAGGAAGAAATGAGAAAATCTTATGATGCCTACTTCAAAAAAACGCCTAATCTGCATTGCGAACTAAAAAATCGCATCATTCAAGGCAATACGGTTATTGATAAAGAATACATTACTGGTGTGGGAAATCCGTTTGAAGCAGTGGCTATTTATCAAATAGAAAATAATAAAATTAAGAAAGCCTATTTTATAAGATAAGCCTTTCTATATCAATACTTTATGCCAAATCTCCGAACCGTAAATATCACTCGCTACGTTACTCCTTTGCGAGAAGGTGGTTCGCTGCCTGCCATCGTTGAGGCTGATGATGGATTTTTGTATGTACTCAAATTTCGAGGAGCGGGACAAGGCGTAAAAGCCCTCATTGCCGAACTTATCGGTGGAGAATTGGCTCGTGCTTTAGGTTTGAAAATGCCCGAAATTGTCTTTGCTAAACTTGACGATTCTTTCAGTAAAACCGAACCCGACGAAGAAATCCAAGATTTGCTTCAAGCGAGTGTTGGGCTAAATTTGGGCGTTCATTATCTTTCTGGTTCGATTACCTATGACCCAATTGTCAAGACGATTGAACCAAAAATTGCTTCAAAAATTGTATTACTCGACTATATTCTGACCAACGTTGACCGCACGCCACGCAATACAAATATGCTGATGTGGCACAAAGAATTGTGGTTGATTGACCACGGTGCTTCGCTGTATTTTCATCATTCTTGGGAAAATTGGGAAGAGCAATCTAAAAGAGCATTTGTAGCCATCAAAGATCATGTACTTTTGTTACAAGCAAGTGAGATTGAAACTGTTGTTGAAGAATTTTGTGCAACACTCACCCCCAAACTCATCCATGAAGTTATAAATCTGATTCCTGATGAGTGGTTGAGTGATTATTCAATTGCCGATTCGCCCGACGAACGCCGCCAAGTTTATACTCAGTTTATCGAAACAAGAATAAAAATGATAGATTTTGCAATAAAAGAGATAGACAATGCAAGAAAATCAACTATATGAGTATGCCGTAATTAGGGTTGTGCCTAAAGTTGAGCGTGAAGAATTTCTTAACGTTGGCATCATTCTCTATTGCAAAAAACAAGGTTTTTTACAAGCAAAATACATTTTAGATAAACAACGCCTTAGCATTTTCGGTGCAGAATTGGACTTTGAGGATTTGGAAAAATACCTTCAAACTTGGGAAAAGATTTGTATCGGAGGAAAAGATGGCGGCCCCATTGGAATATTGCCAATTGCCTCTCGTTTTCGTTGGCTTACCGCTACCCGAAGTACGATTGTTCAGACTTCAAAGACTCATCCAGGTTATGCTACTGATGCCGTAAAAACGCTTGATTGCCTTTTTGAAACATTGGTTCTTTGCTAAAAATATAAAAAATGAATTCACAAATACTGGTAGAACTCGTCAATTTCAAGATGCCTTTTGGCAAATACAAAGGTACATTAATGTGTGATTTACCCGAATATTATTTGATTTGGTACCAAAATAAAGGTTTTCCAGAAGGAAAACTCGGAATGCTTATGGCAACAATGTATGAAATAAAAGTAAATGGATTGGAATATTTATTGAAACCTCTCAAACAAAAATCTTAACATTTTATGCAAACTATCTTTCAATTTCTGCTGTTATGATTGATAAATAAACTATCAGAAGAAAATGTCAGAACTCATAAAAACAGCCCTTATCACAGGGGGCTCCAAAGGTATCGGCTACGGTGTTGCCGAAGTATTGATAAAAGAAGGTATAAAAGTTGCAATCACGAGCCGTACGCAAGAGGCTGCCGACGAAGCCGCCGCCCAACTTAATAAAATTAAGGAAGGCTACGCAATGGGAATTGTTTCGGATGTAAGAAACTTTGAATCGCAACAAAATGCCGTTGATATAGTTGTAAATACTTGGGGAAGACTCGATTATTTTATTGCCAATGCTGGTGTTGGACATTTCTCTCCCATCCAAACTCTTACAGCAGAGCAGTGGCACGAAATGATTGACATCAATCTAACAGGTGTATTTTACAGCATAAAAGCATCTTTAGAAGCCCTAAAAACTACAAAAGGGTACTTTATCAGCATCTCAAGCTTGGCTGGAACAAACTTCTTTGCAAGTGCGAGTGGCTATAATGCAAGTAAATTTGGTTTGGTTGGTTTCACGCAAGCCATCATGCTTGATTTGAGAAATGAAGGTATTAAGGTTTCTACTATTATGCCTGGTTCGGTAGCTACTCATTTCAATAATCACGAGCCAAACGAAAAAGACTCATGGAAAATTCAGCCCGAAGATATTGGTCAAATCGTTTCGGATTTAATCAAAATGCCAGCTCGTACTTTACCGAGTAAAATTGAAGTTAGACCAACGATGCCGAAGTAATATTTTTAACAAAGCACATCGTGCCACAACTTATTATCAAAAATAATAGTTTGTGGCACGTTTGTTTTTATATTTGCTCAACGTTATTTCTTCAAAAACTTTCATCAAATGAAACATTCTTACTATTTATTTCTTCTTAGTCTAACATTGTTTATTTCCTGCAAAAAAGATGCAAAATATGATATCATCATAAAAAATGGCATTGTTTATGATGGAAATGGTGGTGAACCTCAAAAAATAGACATAGCCATCAAAGCCGATACGATTGCTTTTATTGGAGATTTATCTAATGAAATCGCTAAACAAATTCTTGATGCTAAAGGAATGGCTGTTGCTCCAGGTTTTGTAAATATGTTGAGTTGGAGTACCGAAACTTTGATTCAAGATGGACGTTCGTTAGGTGAAATAACGCAAGGAGTTACACTTGAAGTCATGGGTGAAGGTGATTCGATGGGACCCTTAAGTGATTCAATGAAAATTGATTTTCAGAAATCTCAAGGTGATATTAAATATAAAATAGAATGGAATAGTTTGAGCGAATACCTCATTTATTTAGAGAAAAGAGGTGTTTCGACCAATGTTGCCTCATTTGTGGGAGCAGCTACAGTGCGAGCAAATGAATTAGGATATGCTAATCGTCCGCCAAAAGCCGATGAATTGGAGCGAATGAAACAACACGTCAGAAAAGCAATGGAAGAAGGTGCAATGGGTGTTGGCTCGGCTCTGATTTATGTACCAGGAACTTATGCCAATACTAACGAACTTGTTGAGTTGTCGAAAATTGCTGCCGAATATGGGGGGATGTATATTTCACATATTCGGAGTGAAGGCAATCGCTTGGAAGAAGCTATCAATGAAGTGATTACAATTGCAAAAGAAGCTAATATTCATGCTGAAATATATCACTTGAAAGTTGCAGGAAAAGACAATTGGTATAAAATGGATAAAGTTATTACTAAAATTGATAGTGCCAGAAAAATTGGCATTAACGTTACAACAGACATGTATAACTACATTGCGGGAGCAACGGGTTTAGATGCTGCCATGCCGCCGTGGGTACAAGAAGGTGGACTTCAAGCGTGGCGACGACGTTTAAAATCAAATACAATAAGCATACAGGTAGGTAAAGAAATGAGCGTTCAGCAAAACGACTGGGAAAATCTGTGCTTGGCAGCAGGAGCAGAAAAAACGCTGTTGATTGGATTTAAGCAAGATTCATTGAAAAAATATATCGGCAAAACACTCGCCGAAGTTGCCACACTCAAAAAGAAAACTTGGTATGAAACAGCGATAGAATTAGTTATTTCTGACGATTCTCGTGTTGATGTTGTTTATTTTTTGATGAACGAAGAGAATGTAAAAAAGCAAATAAAATTGCCTTATATGAGTTTTTGTTGAGACGCAGCCTCTATGGCTCCCGAAGGGATATTTTTAAAATCGAGCAACCATCCTCGTGCTTACGGAAATTTTGCTCGTTTGCTTGGAAAATATGTGCGTGACGAAAAAGTTATTACGCTTCAAGAAGCAATTAGAAAGCTCACTTCGTTGCCTTGTGATAATTTAAAAATCCAAAAAAGGGGCCGGTTGAAGGTAGGGAATTATGCCGACATCGTAATTTTCGACCCAATGAAAATTCAAGATAAAGCTACTTTTGAAAAACCTCATCAATTATCTGAAGGCATGATTCATGTCTTGGTCAATGGTCAGCAAGTGCTAAAAGATGGTATTCATACCGGTGTGAAATCTGGTCGATTTGTACGTGGTCCGGGTTGGGTTGGGAAATGATTTTCAAATCAAACTTCCAAAACCTACACCTTCTCATAAACCACAATTACCGATTGTCCGATTGCGTCTTTATTGAATAAAAAATAAATGGGTGAAAAAATTTGGCTCAATATAAAGCTTACTTTGAAAAGGGTGTAAGATTTATTATTGTTCCGAACAAAGTTTTTGAATGGAATGCCCAACAAACTACGTAATTTATGATAAATTGTACATTGAAGATAAAAAACGTGGTGAATTTCGTGAAGGTTTTCGTGAAAAATGCCTTTAAGTTTGATTGGAAAACTTTTTTGCATTTCAGTAAAAACGGTATCTCGCCAGCGAGTGATGTGGTGCGGCGGAGCATTGAGAAATAGATTTACACCGTAACGCAAAAATGTATCTTCACTTGGCACCGCAAAGATGAGTTTTCCACCTTTTTTTAAACATTTTAGCGATTCTGTGATAAATTGATTAGGTTCTGGCACATGTTCCAACACCTGAAAATAGCACGCAACATCATATTTTTCGGGGTTTTGCTTGGCAAAATCCTCGATTGATTGATTAATGACATTAAGCCCTTTTTTCTGAGCAATGGCAATGGCATCTTCGTTGAATTCGAGTCCGACATAATTATCGGTTTTGAGATAATTAGTAAAATTTCCTTCACCACAGCCAATTTCAAGCACGCTTTCGCCTTGTTTGATATGTTTGGCTGCCAGCACAAAATCTTCTTTTTCTTTCAGATAATAACCTTGTATTTTTTGTTGTAATTCGCCATAAAAAACGCCATCTCCTACGGCGGGGGGAGCAAAATAAAGTAAATTACATGACTGACATTCGCACAGATTTAGTTTTTCTGACTTGAAAAAATGTCCAACTTTAATCTTTTTTTGTTCGTAAATTTTTTTCAAAATTGAGGGTTCAATGTCTTCCAAAACCTTTACTTTATCACTATTACACAGAATACAATTCATGGTTTATTTGCTTGATGATCAGGAACTTACGACTTATTTCTAAGGCTTTTTTCTAATTATCTTGGTTATTTTTAAGTATTACTAATTATAAATCTGCAACGGTAAATTTACACTAACAAATATATTAAGATTTTTTCTTCACATTTCTAAACTCCATCACCAAAGCCCCAATCACGAGTAAAACCATCGCAATTGAAGCAAATAAATCTATTTTTGCACCGATTACAACTGATTTTGGTTTAAATTTGAATTCTATTTTATGTTTTCCTGCTGGAACAACCATCGCACGAAGCACATAATCAGCTCTGAAATGAGGTGTTTCTTGTCCGTCCACGTAAGACTTCCAATCCTCGTTTCCACGGTAATAAATTTCTGAAAAAATTGCTACTTGGCTTGAAGCAGAATTAGATTCGTAAGTTAAGAAATTTGGTTTATAATCTGTCAACTTGATGCTTGCCGTAGTATCTTGTTTTAGCGATTTTTCTTTAAAATATTGTTCAAATCTTTGGTCAACGAAGGCGACTGCACGAGGATTAAAATTGCCTACTGATTTAATTTCTTCATCAGCATTTTTTACTGTTTTTACTTCATTTACAAACCAAGCATTACCTAAAGCATCTGGATTAAGCTGAGCAGCTACTCCTCCATCTTGTGTCGGTGTAATGAAGTATTTAGTATTCAACATATTAAAAACAGGAATATTATATTTACCATCCTTCGTCATGGCATTGTCATATAATTCTTGAATTCGCTTCAATTTTGCACCATGATACCCACCAATTGATTTATGAAAATACGAAGCCGTAGCATCGGCGAAAAAACCTTGATTGGTTGCCATATCGACTACTCGAAAATTAGGGTCTTTGTCTTGCAAAATCTGCTCATTGGCAGGTGAAGGATTGAAAGTTTCAGCAACTCTTGATTTTGGTTGATAATCTTCATTATTGAAATAACGCTTGTCTATCAATGTCAAGTCCAACACTGTTAAGATTCCTAAAACAGCTATAAAAACTGTTGGTTTAATTTTATTCGTAGAAAATGCCCAAATCAAGCCCGCAGCGAGTGCTAACAAGAAAACCGAGCGAAACAAATCACTCATTACCATAGATTGACGGTCGGCAATGAGCGAAGTGATAAACGAGTTAGCAAAGTCTTTGCCGTTCGACTGAGCCATACCTTTTAGCATTTCTGCATCACCTGCAGACTGAAAATCAAGTGAAAAATAACCTACAATCATTACTAACAAAAGCCCACCTAAACTATAAAGCAAAGGTTTCTTTAAGTCATTGAAAGTCAGCTTATCATCCATGATTTTTTTGACACCAAGCATCGCACCCATCACAAAACACAAGTGCATGAGGGTGACAATCATTTTGCTATCTCTAAACTTGTTGAAGTATGGGAAATTATCGAACATAAAAAAGTTGAAACTACTAAAATTGCTTCCCCAACCAATAAATAAATACAAAATTGTGGTCAATAAAAGCACATATCGTAAGCCATCTCGTAAGAGAATCATACCTAAAATAAACAAAAACAAAATGATAATTCCCGAATAATTTGGACCTGAAACATACGACTGTGGCCCAAAATAAAGAGGTAAACTCGAAGCAAATTGCGAAGCAGTTGTTTGGTCAACACCTTTATTTATAAGCATTTTATAGGTTTCAGATTTTTCTCCCAAATTCTCTCGTGATGCACCACCTACAAAATTTGGAGCTAATAAGGTCAAAGTTTCGACTTTGCCTGGGCTATACGAAAATGCATAATCTCTGCCCAAACCATCTGCCGACTGGTTGAGATTTCCCAAAGTCAATTCGGATTTTCCACGAGTAGTTTCTTTCGAGTAAACGAAGTTGTTCCATAGGTGCATTCCGTGCGTACCCATGCCAATTGCCGAGCCAACCAAAACAATGGCGAAGGCTTTCAAAAGTCCCGAAAAATTACCTTTCTTTACGTGTAAATAACTTTCAAAAAGAACATAAATTCCTAATAAAAAGAATAAATAATAAGTAATTTGAGGGTGATTTCCATAAAACTCCATCGCCATAAAGAAAGTTGTCATGGCTGCTCCGAGCAAATATCTTCCTCGAAAAACTGCGATAAAAGAAGCAAAAACGGCGGGAGCAAAAGCAATAGCAATGATTTTGGAAATGTGTCCTGCTTCGAGGAAAAGTAAGTTATAAGTATTAAAAGCGTAGGCAATTGCTCCAAAGAAACCCAGCCAATTATTTACTTTTAGCACTCGCATCAGCACAAAGAAACCGAGCATCAACAATATTAAAACATTGGCTGGCGATGGTATTGAATTCATGTAAAACGAGCCTATTTTGGTAGGCAAACTATTTTCGTAGTCGCCAGCCACCATAAAACTGGGCATTCCGCCAAACATGGAGTTTGTCCACCAAGCCCATTCGCCTGTTTGGGTATGAAAATCATTTACTTCTTTGGCAGAAGCAGCAGCCATTTGAGTATCGTGCATAGCCAGTCGCTTACCTTGTAAAAGAGGCGAAGCATAAATAAAGCTTACAAGCACAAAACCAACGATTGCGATGAGCTGAGGAAGGATTTTTTTGAACATTTTTTGAACGAATATAGTGGGGGATAATCGAATTCCTAAATATTTTGATTACAAAGAACGCAAAGAAAAATTAAACTCGGTAGGAACAAGACCAAAAATCTTTCCGAACTTTGTTGAATTAACCACGAAAACTAAATTTCCATGCTCCTTTTCAACATCACTTTCAACATCGAAAACAGAATCCACGACCAATGGTTGAAATGGATGAAATCAAATTTTATACCCGCTGTGATGGAAACTAAACTTCCAACCAAATATTTGACTTTCAAACTTTTGACTGAGGTTGAAAATGGTGGAAATACTTATTCTTTTCAGTTTTATTTCAACGACATGGAAGACTACATGAGTTTTGAAATGAATTTTAAGGAACAACTTTTGGATAGACATAATATGCTTTTCAGAGGAAAATTTGTGTTATTTAGTACACTTTTAGAAGAAGTTTAGTGGGCAATTTAGCAATCTGGGGGCATTGTTATTTCTCTCTTCCCGTCGCATCCGTTGGCATCGTTGCAATATGACAAGATACGTGGGCTAAATTATTGTAATTTCAGCACTAATAATTGAAGAAATTCCCCGAAATGCAATAAGTTACATTTAAAGAAGTTGTTTTATTAATACTGCGTTCAATAATAACCGATATTTCAAAGCTATGAAATGTCGGTTTTTTTTTATGTGCAAAGAAACTTTTTCTAGCACAAGAAAAAATAATCAAGTGCATCTAAAAAACAAAAAATCTCGTCTATCTCACTAACCACAATCATTAAACCTAAACTATGAATCTCAAAAAATTACTTCTTGGCACTTTTCTTTTTTTTTTAATGACCGCTGCCAAAGAAATAAAGATTACTGATTATCTCAATCTTCCAGCAATTCCTTTCGAATATAACAATACTTTACCTGCGTATTTTACAGCATCTGTTGTTGGAATTGATAATACGCCTGTGGCAAATCCAATTACCAATAATGGTGCAACGCTCGGGAGAGTGCTTTTTTATGATAAAAATCTAAGTCTTAACCGAACGGTTTCTTGTGCTTCGTGTCATAAAGCAACTGAAGGTTTTAGTGATTCGAGGGTTTTAGGTGTTGGTTTTGCAGGTGGCACAACTGGCAGACACGGAATGACATTAATCAATGCTCGATATTATGAAAATGGTCGTTTTTTCTGGGACGAAAGAGCTGCAACTTTGGAAACTCAGGTGCTACTTCCGCTGCAAGATGCTACCGAAATGGGCTTAACGGCAATACAAATTTCTCAAAGAGTTTCAGCACAACCTTATTACAATCAACTATTTATCAATGCTTTCGGAGACAATGCCGTTACCAATGACAGGGTTTCGAAGGCTTTGGCTCAATTTGTAAGAAGCATTATTAGCTATCAGAGTAAATATGATGTTGGTAGAGTCCAAGTAAATAATCGAAACAATCCATTCCCCAATTTTACAACACAAGAAAATCAAGGTAAACAGTTGTTTTTAACTCCTATAAACATTGTTAATGGTGCGAACATTGGTGGTGGTGGCTGTGCTGGTTGCCATAATAGTGAAGCATTTATAAGCGTAAGACCAGAAAACAATGGACTTGATTTAGTAACTATCGACTCTGGCGTTGGAGGAGTTGCTCCTGTGAGAAACAATTTGATAGGAGCTTTCAAAAATTCATCAATCAGAAATATTGAATTAACCGCACCTTTTATGCACGATGGTAGGTTTTCAACGCTTGAACAAGTCGTAGAACATTATAATAGTGGTATTCAAGCACATCCTAATCTTTCAAATCCGCTTAAAAATCCTAATGGTACGCCCGTGAGGCTTAATTTTATTACTGTACAAAAAAGTGCTTTGGTAGCATTTTTGAAGACATTAACCGACAATAGTCTTGCTACCGAAGCTCGATGGAGCAATCCGTTTTGTCTGACTAATCTGAGTTTTTCAGGAACTGTTACTTCAGGAACTTTCCAGTCGAGCAATGAAATTTCTGTGCAAAACGGCTCAACAACCCAAATCCAAAGTGGAAATGAGGTAAATTTCATTTCAGGAAAATCTATTTTAATAAATCCAACTTTTGAAGTAAAAGCGGGTAGCGTTTTCAAAGCACAAATTAGTGGGTGTAATTGAAGGCTTTTTCTTAAAAGCACAGTCGTAATCACCACCAAAAGTCACTGCAATTTTGCTTTCTTAGCAAACCCTCACAAGATAAAGTTGCATCTATGACTTGAATCTAAGATTCATAACTAAACGCTGACACGGTTTGAAGGTGATTTACTCAAATTAATCTCCCTTAATTTATTGAAGAAAATACCTCCAACTAATCTTTCTTTGTAGCATCTTTCAACAAATAGCCCTCTACACCAAGGCTAAGGTTTTTTTGATGAGAGCGGACGTTTGATAAGACGAAAAAATCAAGATTTTTGAGGTTTGGAAAGCAAATTATTATTTCAGAAATTGAATCAATAGAGTCTTTACCTTCTAAATTTAAACCCAAACCAAAAAACTAAGGTAGGAGAGTAGCACAAACAGAAATGATTTTTTTATCATAGATTTCTTCATCAACTACCTCATAATCAACCGATTGATTAAACAAAAGCTTGATTTCGTCGTTGAAGATTAGGTGGTCTGCTACCATAACTATTTTGAAAGGCATTTTTGCAGTTTTTAACGAAACAAAGATATTATTTACTCAATATAAATGGATACAAACGATTACTTTTCTTAATTACTACATGCTCCAAAATTTTCAATGTTTATACAAATCGCACTCTCAAATAGATATTTTCTCTAAAATATACGCTTCTTTTAGATGAAATATACTGTTAGAAAAAAATATTCAGTAAAATTTCTCTAAATTTCTAACAATTTGTTTCAACAACTAATTTATTATTTTATTATCTTTGCAACAAGTTTTTAAGAGAAAAACATTCACTCATTGACAAACTCACTCATTCACTCATTGACTCCTCCCGATGAAAGTAAATCTTATTGCTCAAGAATCCTTTGAAAATCGTCATCACGGCAAAAGCGAAAATGACCTGCAAGCCATGCTCCAAATTATCGGAGTTGATTCGCTCGAAACACTTATCAACGAAACTGTTCCCGAACAAATTCGTTTAAAAAAACCACTTAACTTGCCTGCGGCAAAGTCGGAAGTTGATTTTTTGGCTGATTTCAGAGTATTAGCTCAGAAAAACAAAATATTCAAATCATTTATCGGAACGGGCTATTACGATACCGTTGTGCCGAATGTGATTTTAAGAAATATCTTAGAAAATCCAGCTTGGTACACAGCCTACACGCCATATCAAGCCGAAATCGCACAAGGCCGCTTGGAAATGTTGTTGAATTTTCAAACAATGATTATTGATTTGACAGGGATGGAAATCGCCAACGCTTCATTGTTGGACGAAGGAACAGCCGCTGCCGAAGCCATGACTATGTTGCATAGTTTGCGTCCTGCTACTAAAAAAACCGCCCAAACCTTCTTTGTTTCAGAGCTTTGCCATCCACAAACAATTGATTTGGTGATTGGTCGTGCAAAACCTTTGGGTATTAATGTTACAGTTGGAAATCATACGACTTATGACTTGACAAACGAAGATTTATACGGAGTTTTATTGCAATATCCAGCCTCCAATGGGGAAGTTTATGACTATGCCGATTTGATTTCGACTGCTCACGAACTCAATGTTTTTACATCAGTAGCCACTGATTTATTATCATTAACCCTACTCACGCCCCCTGGTGAAATGGGAGCTGATGTAGTAGTTGGTTCTTCCCAAAGACTCGGCGTTCCGATGGGTTATGGGGGGCCACATGCAGCATTTTTTGCCACAAAAGATATCTACAAACGCCATATTCCAGGACGTATTATTGGGGTATCGGTTGATTCACAGGGCAATCGTGCTTTGCGTATGGCCTTGCAAACCCGTGAGCAACATATTCGTCGTGAAAAAGCTACATCAAATATTTGTACTGCCCAAGTTTTATTGTCGGTAATGGCATCCGCTTATGGTGTTTATCACGGGCCAAAAGGTTTGAAAAGCATTGCAGGAAAGATTCATGGCTTGACCAAGCTTTTTGTCGAATCAATGGAAGGTCTTGACTATCAGGTTATTACCAAAAATTACTTTGATACAATCACGATTCATACCGAAGATAATAGTAAAATTAAAGAAATTGCTGAAACCCAAAAAATTAACCTTCGTTATTATGACAATGGCAATGTTGGTGTAGCTTTTGACGAAACAAAAACACTTGCAGATGTTGAACAATTGCTCAATATTTTTGCCGATGCCAATGGTAAAAGTACTACCATAAACTTAAAATCTGAAATAGATATCAGTTTTTCGGTGGGCTTAAATCGTACTTCTGATTTCATGACACACCCTGTTTTTAGTAGTTATCATACTGAGCATGAAATGTTACGATATTTGAAATCATTAGAAAATAAAGATTTGTCTTTGGTACACTCAATGATTTCGTTGGGGAGTTGTACCATGAAACTTAATGCAACGGCCGAAATGATTCCCGTTACTTGGCCAGAGTTTGGAAAAATACATCCTTTTGCTCCAAAAAATCAAACCAAAGGTTATCAGCAACTTTTTGAAAACCTGAATGACTGGCTTTGTGAAATAACAGGATTTTCAGAAATGTCATTGCAGCCAAATTCGGGAGCTCAAGGCGAATATGCAGGTTTAATGGTTATTCGTGCATACCATGAAAGTAGGGGTGATTCACATAGAAATATTGCCTTAATTCCATCATCGGCACATGGCACAAATCCAGCTTCGGCAGTAATGGCAGGAATGACCGTAGTCGTTAGTAAATGTGATGAAAAAGGAAATATTGATGTTGCTGATTTGCGAGCAAAAACAGAGCAGTATGCAGATAATTTAGCTTGTTTGATGGTAACATATCCTTCAACACATGGTGTTTTTGAAGAATCTATCAAAGAAATTTGTAGCTTGATTCATTCACACGGAGGACAAGTTTATATGGATGGGGCAAATATGAATGCCCAAGTTGGTTTAACTTCGCCAGCCACAATTGGAGCGGATGTTTGTCACCTCAACTTACACAAAACTTTCTGTATCCCTCACGGTGGTGGTGGCCCGGGCATGGGGCCAATTGGTGTGGCACAACATTTAGCTGAGTTTTTACCAAGCAACGCCGTAGTTGACATGGGTGGAAAATCAGGTATTCATGGAATCTCGGCCGCTCCATACGGAAGTGCCAGTATTTTGACTATTTCGTATGCTTACATCGCCATGATGGGCGGCGAAGGCTTAACAAACGCCACAAAAATTGCTATTCTTAATGCCAATTATATCAAAACTCGCTTAGAAGGCGAATTTCAAATCCTTTATACAGCAGCAAGCGGACGTTGTGCACACGAAATGATTGTTGATTTACGACCATTCAAAGCATCGGCTGGGGTTGAAGCAGAAGACGTAGCCAAGCGTTTAATGGATTATAATTTTCATGCTCCTACGCTTTCGTTTCCAGTAGCTGGAACTTTGATGATTGAGCCAACCGAATCAGAATCAAAGGCTGAACTTGACCGTTTCTGCGATGCTTTATTGAGTATTCGAGAAGAAATTCGAGAAATTGAAGCAGGAAATGTAGATAAGACTGACAATGTATTGAAAAATGCTCCGCACACAACGGCCGTTGTTTTGGTAGAAAATTGGACAAAATCTTATTCAAGAGAAAAAGCAGCATATCCACTTCCTTACGTAAAAGCTAATAAATTTTGGGCAACTGTGAGCCGTATAGACTCAGCTTTTGGTGATAGAAATTTAGTTTGTGCTTGTGAGCCTATAGAATCTTATGCTGAATAATTTTAAAAGAAAATGATTGATAACCCGAAGGAGCGTTTAGTACGCTCCTTTTTTAATTACGATTCTTTTTTAGTAGAGATTTGACTAAATAGTACAGGCTTCATTGTACCACCAAATAAATTAAAAAATATTTCCACACAATGTTTGCATCTAATAAAACAAAATCTTACCTTTGCATTCTCATTAAGAAACGGAGTAATCTTCTGTGGTCAAATGAAGTCTTGAATCATTCAAGAAACCAATTTGACTATTGACTGTTGAGAGTAAATAAAATAGCATTGCTATTTCTATAATTCACTCATTTGAAACGGTCTCCGAAAGCTATTGAACATTTACAGGAATCACAGCAAGGCAACAAGGAATCATCCTGCACCTTATTACGACCTTACCCAAGCGGTTTGTTGTGCAAAGTTTAAGTTGATGAAAATCAACCTCTGAAAAAAAGTAAATTATTTTTGGTCTATAATTTGTTATCTAGCAAAATTTTTACGAATTTTGCACCCCAGTTCAGAAACACTGTACTGGAATGGTTTGAAAGTTATAGGTTACATTAGCAAAATAAAGCGTAAAATACCATGTCTGGAATTATTGGAAAGAAGGTTGGAATGACAACTATCTTCAACGCAGAAGGTCAAGCAGTACCTTGTACTTTGATAGAAGCAGGTCCTTGTGTTGTAACTCAGGTTCGTACCGAAGAGAAAGATGGCTACACTGCCATTCAATTAGGTTACGGCGAAAAGAAAGAGAAAAACACTAGTCGCCCACTTGTAGGTCATTTCAAAAAAGCGGGTACAACACCTAAGCGTAAATTGATTGAATTCAAAGAATTTGAAAAGCAATATGCTCTTGGAGAAACAATTCGTGTAGAAGATGTTTTTGCAGAAGGAGATTTCTTAGATATTTCAGGAAATTCAAAAGGACGCGGTTTTCAAGGAGTTGTGAAGCGTCACGGATTTGCTGGAGTTGGTGGTCAAACACACGGTCAGCACAACAGAGGTCGTCACCCAGGTTCAATTGGAGCTTGTTCATTTCCATCACGTGTATTCAAAGGTGTTAGAATGGGTGGTCGTATGGGTAACACTCGCACCACAATTCAAAACTTGAAAGTATTGAAAGTAATGACAGAGCAAAATTTAATCATTGTGAATGGTTCAATTCCAGGAGCAAAAAACTCTTACATTACATTACATAAATAATATCCCAATCTATTCCCTATAAAAGGAATTCAATGGGTTAAAGGTCGAAACTGAACGACATCGAAAAAATACAGCACATACCAATGAATTTAGCAGTAATAAACAAAAACGGAAAAGAAACAGGTCGCACGGTAACGTTGGCAGATGATGTTTTTGGAATCGAGCCAAACCAACACGTAGTTTACTTAGATGTAAAGCACTATTTGGCAAACCAACGTCAAGGTACACACAAGTCAAAGCAAAGAGCAGAAGTTAATCGTTCTACTAAGAAGATTGTTCGTCAAAAAGGTTCAGGCGGTGCTCGTCACGGCTCGACCAAAGCTCCAATTTTCGTAGGTGGTGGTCGTGTATTCGGTCCAACTCCACGTGATTACGACTTCAAATTGAATAAGAAAATAAAAGTATTGGCTCGTAAGTCAGTTCTTTCTTCAAGAGTTAAAGAAAATAACGTTTCAATTATCGAAGACTTTACTTTCGACGCTCCAAAGACAAAATCTTACTTGACATTCCTTGGTGCATTATCATTGACAGGTAGCAAAACATTGTTTATTATTTCATCGAATGATGATAATGTTTATTTATCAGCACGTAATATTCCAAGAACAAAAGTATTAAGTGCCGATCAAGTAAGCACCTATGACTTGATAAATGCTGACAAAATTCTTATCAGCGAAGGTGCAGTTTCAAAAATTGAATCAATATTGAACTAAGATTTATCTTAATTCATAAATTATACAGAAATGAGCGTACTCAAAAGACCAATCGTTACCGAAAAATCACAAAAACTTACCACAGCAGGTAAATTTGTGTTCGAGGTGGACATGAACGCAAACAAAATCGAAATCGGAAAAGCTGTCGAGAAAATGTATGGTGTAAGCGTTACTGACGTAAACACTGTTCGTCAAATCGGTAAAAAGAAATCGAGAATGACACGTGGAAGAGCATCATCAGGTTTAACATCAACCTTCAAGAAAGCAATTGTTACGCTTAAAGAAGGAGATTTGATAGACTTCTACGAAAATTTGTAAGCCTACTCTTTCATTAAGAGTAAAATAATAAGAGCTTAGAAAAAAGTATACCTACACAGTAGGTGCAAAATTTCAAACGCAAATTAAAATTTCCTTACTGTTTTTAAGGTAGGGTATTGAAACAATGGGTATTAAGAAAATTAAACCAAACACACCCGGACAACGTCATCGCATTGCTCCTGATTTCTCTGAAATCACGACAAATAAGCCTGAGAAAAGTTTGCTCGTAGCAATCAAAAGGTCGGGTGGACGTAACAACGAAGGACACCGTACAGCTCGCTATATTGGTGGAGGTCACAAGCGTAGATATCGCCTTATTGATTTTAAAAGAAATAAGTTTGATGTTGCGGCTGAAGTAAAGACTATCGAATACGACCCAAATCGTACAGCTCGTATTGCTTTAGTACAATATACTGATGGTGAGAAAGCCTATATCATTTCTCCTCAAGGTTTGAAAGTGGGTCAAATAGTTGTTTCAGGCTCGGCAGTAGCCCCTGAAATTGGCAATGCCCTTCCAATTGGTAATATGCCACTTGGTACAATTATACACAATATTGAACTACAACCAGGTAAAGGTGCTCAAATGGCACGTAGTGCAGGAACGTACGCTCAAGTATTGGCAAAAGATGGCAAATATGTTACCTTGAAAATGCCATCAGGTGAAATGAGAATGGTTTTAGCAACTTGTATCGCAACTGTTGGAACTGTTTCAAATACTGACCACATGAATGTTACCTACGGAAAAGCAGGTCGTAAGCGTTGGTTAGGGGTTCGCCCAAGAGTTCGTGGTGTAGCCATGAACCCCGTTGATCACCCGATGGGTGGTGGTGAAGGTCGTGCTTCGGGAGGTCATCCACGTTCACGTAATGGTTTATTAGCGAAAGGTAAAAAGACTCGTGACAAGACTAAGCCTTCAAGTCAGTTAATCATTTCAAGAAGAAGTAAATAATCATTAAGCAGTTTTAAAGTTTTGATTTCTTTAGAATTCAGAACTCAAAACTCAGAACTTAGAACTATAAAATGGCTCGTTCACTCAAAAAAGGACCATATATTGATTTTCGTCTTGACAAGAAAATTGTCGATATGAATGCCTCTGGCAAAAAATCAGTAATCAAAACGTGGTCACGTCGCTCAATGATTTCTCCAGATTTCATTGGTCACACCTTCGCAGTACACAATGGAAATAAGTTTATTCCAGTATATGTAACTGATAACATGGTAGGGCACAAACTTGGTGAGTTTTCACCAACTCGTAACTTCCGTGGTCACGTAGCAAAGAAAGATAAAGGTAAAAGATAATAATTGTAATGAGGAATTAAGAATATAGAATGTAGAATTGATTTCTACATTTAAAATTCGACAAGAACTTTAAATTCTTAATTCTTAATTCTTAATCGCACGGGCGACCCCGTCTACATTTGTATAAAATGGAAGCAGTAGCAAAACTTAGTGATTACCCAACTACACCTCGTAAGGCGAGATTAGTAATTGACCTTATCAGGGGAATGAAGGTAAGTCAGGCTTTGGGGATTTTGACATTTCAACCTCAACACGCAGCACCAGTTATTAAAAAAGTCTTGTTATCGGCTGTTGCCAACTGGCAACAAAAGAACGAAGACTTGAAAATTGAAGAAGCCGAATTATTCGTAAAAACAATTTTCATTGACGGTGGCCGTATGTTGAAGCGTATGAGACCAGCTCCGCAAGGACGTGGACATCGTATCCGCAAGCGTTCACATCACCTGACAATCGTTGTAGATAGTGCAGTTTAATTCATCAAATAGCAAACGATACACTACTCGTATTGCTTAATAAAGTAAAGAAAATTACCAATGGGACAAAAAATAAATCCTGTAAGTTTTAGACTTGGCTATATCAGAGGTTGGGATTCCAATTGGTATGGCGGCAAAACATTTGCCGAGAAACTTGTCGAAGACCAAGAAATTCGTAAGTACGTTTCAGCTCGTATTCCAAAAGGTGCCATTTCGAAAGTAGTTATCGAGCGTACCTTAAAGCGTATCACTCTTACTATTCACACTGCCCGTCCGGGTGTTGTTATAGGTAAAGGAGGTAACGAGGTCGATAAGATTAAGGAAGAGTTAAAGAAATTGACAAGCAAAGATGTGCAAATCAATATCTACGAAATTAAACGTCCAGAATTGGATGCGAAATTAATCGGAGAATCAATTGCTCAACAACTTGAAGCTCGTATTTCTTACCGTCGTGCCATGAAACAAGCTATTCAAGCTGCCGTTCGTGTTGGTGCTCAAGGTATTAAAGTGAAATTAGGTGGTCGTTTAGCAGGTGCAGAGATGGCACGTAACGAAATGTACAAAGAAGGACGAATTCCTTTGCATACAATTCGTGCAGATATAGACTATGCAATATCAGAAGCCTTAACCGTTTACGGTAAAATTGGTATCAAAGTTTGGGTTTTCAAAGGCGAAGTCTTCGGAAAACGTGATTTGACTCCAGCAGGTGGTGGTGCTGCACAAGCTAACGCTGAAAGAGGAAACGAAGGTGGTGGAAACCGTGGTGGACGTGACGACCGTAGAGGTGGTGGACGTGATGGAGGTCGTGATGACCGCAGAGGCGGTGGTCGTGACGATAACAGAGGCGGTGGAGACAAAGGTGGTCCAGCAGGTCGCAACAATAATAATCGTGGCGGCGGTCCGGGTGCCAATCGCAATACCAATAATAGAGGTCCTGGAGGACCAAATAAGAGATAAATAAGTCTTTAGTTTCAAGTTCCAAATTTCGATTTTCGAGTTTAACATTGAAACCTTAATTACTTGAAACTTGAAATTAAGCACAAAGTGCTGAAAATATAATAGCATCATGTTACAACCAAGAAGAACCAAATTTCGTAAGCAGCAAAAAGGCAGAATCAAAGGTCTTGCCACTCGTGGACACGAGATAGCTTTCGGAACATTCGCTATCAAATCTTTAGAGCCAGGTAGAATTACCTCTCGTCAGATTGAAGCAGCACGTATCGGTGTTACCCGTGCAATGAAACGAGAAGGTCAAGTATGGATTCGTATTTTTCCAGACAAACCTATCACAAAGAAACCTTTAGAGGTTCGTATGGGTAAAGGTAAAGGTGCTCCCGAATACTGGGTAGCCAGTGTTAAGCCAGGTACAATATTATTTGAAGCAACAGGTGTATCAGTTGCAGTAGCAAGCGAAGCACTTCGTTTAGCAGCTCAAAAGCTACCAGTTGCAACAAAGTTTGTAGTACGTAGAGACTACCAAGAAGAAGCAGAATAATAACAATAGTTCTGAGTGATGAGCGGTTCGCCGTTGCAGTTTTGATTTCTAAGTGATAAGTTCTCTGAAGTGTTCGCACGTTCTAAACTCTTAAACATAAAATCTAACTACTAACTCAGTTAAGTTCAAATAAAAAAATGAAACAGTCAGAAATCACAGCATTGTCACCTGAGCAGCTTGAGCAAACAATCTCTCTTGAAAAAGATAGAATATTAAAATTACAATTTGCTCATGCAATTACACCCATCGAAAATCCGATGCGTATTCGTCAGTCTCGCCGATTGATAGCTCAATTGATGACCGAATTGAACGCAAGATAAATTATAGAAATCCCTGATAAATCAGGAAATTAAGTATCTGAACAATGGAAAGAAATCTTAGAAAAGAGCGTGTCGGAACGGTAGTAAGCAACAAGATGGACAAATCTGGTGTTGTAACTGTTGTTCGTAAATTGAAGCATCCGAAATACGGAAAGTTTATGCTCAAAACCAAGAAGTTTATGTTCCATGACGAAAAGAATGAAGTAGGTATCGGTGATACTGTTAAGATTCAAGAAACTCGTCCATTGAGCAAAAACAAGAATTGGAGATTAGTAGAAATCGTAGAAAAAGCGAAGTAATTATTTTGCTTTTAGCGAATAGCTTTAGTTGTTCTTAAATGGAAAACTTAAAGCCAATAGCTAATAGCCCAAAAGCAATAAAAAAATGTTACAGCAAGAATCAAGAGCAGGTGTTGCCGATAATAGTGGTGCAAAAGAAGTGCTTGTTATCCGAGTTTTGGGTGGCACACGTAAACGTTATGCCTCAATCGGTGATAAAGTTGTCGTTACTGTGAAATCAGCCTTATCTTCATCAAGTATGAAGAAAGGAACTGTGTCGAAAGCTGTTGTTGTGAGAACAACTAAAGAAGTTCGTCGCAAGGATGGCACATACATTCGTTTTGAAGACAACGCAGTCGTACTATTAAACAACCAAGATGAGCCACGTGGCACTCGTATTTTTGGACCTGTTGCTCGCGAATTGCGTGAGAAACAATTCATGAAAATCGTTTCTCTGGCTCCTGAAGTTCTTTAATTTGAGCATATTGAAATTTAGAGATAAAATTTCTGCAATTTCATTATCAAATTATAAACTTTCAAAATTTTCAAATTTCAAAAGTAATGGAAAGAAAATCCAATAAGCAGCAGAAACACCACGTACGTTCAGGCGATACTGTTGAAGTAATCTCTGGCAACGCAAAAGGTAAGCGTGGACGCATCATCGAAGTGATGTCAGAAAAACAACGTGTTGTTGTTGATGGTGTAAACATCATGAAAAAACACGTAAAACCTTCTGCATCAACACCACAAGGTGAAATTCGTGAATTCCCAGGTTCGATTCACATAAGTAATGTAATGGTAGTTGACCCTTCAACAGGTAACGCTACTCGTACAGGACGTAAAGAAAACGACAAAGGTAAATTACAAAGATTCTCGAAAGAGACAGGTAAGTTTATATAGTTCACAGTTGCCAGTTCACACTTTATTAGAGTTAATTAGTTTTAGATCTAATTAACTAATTAATGAAAGCAAAGAACTGATAACTATTAAGAGGGTCGGAAATCCTCCTAACAAATAGAAAAATGGCACGTCTAAAAGAAAAGTACGCAAAAGAAATAGTACCAGCTTTGAAAGAAAAGTTTGGCTATAAATCAGTAATGCAAGTACCCGTTCTACAAAAAATTGTAGTAAATCGTGGTGTAGGTGCAGCAACTGGCGATAAAAAATTGATTGACAGTAGTTTGGAAGAAATTTCAAACATTACAGGTCAAAAAGCAGTGGCAACAATCTCAAAGAAAGCTGTATCAAACTTCAAACTTCGTGAAAATATGCCAATTGGTGTAAAAGTAACCTTGCGTGGAGAAAAAATGTACGAATTTCTTGACCGTTTGACTGCTATTGCTCTTCCACGTGTACGTGACTTCAAAGGTATTAGTGATAAAGGATTTGATGGTCGTGGAAATTATACCTTTGGTGTAGTAGAACAAATCATTTTCCCTGAAATTTCGATTGACAAAATCTCCAAAATTCAAGGAATGGACATAACATTCGTAACATCAGCTCCAACAGATGCAGAAGGCTACGAATTATTGAAAGCAATGGGAATGCCATTTGCAAGCATTAAGAAATAATATTCAGATTTCGATATTTATAATTTAGTCATACAATGGCAAAAGAATCAATAAAAGCAAGAGATAGAAAAAAAATAGCTTGTGTAGCAAAATATGCTGTCAAGCGTGCTGCTCTAAAAGAAGCAGGCGATCTCATTGGCATAGATAAATTACCCCGCAATTCTTCACCAGTTCGTTTACACAACCGTTGTCAATTGACTGGTCGTCCGAGAGGTTATATGCGTAAGTTTGGAATCAATCGTGTTACCTTCCGTGAAATGGCTGGTAAAGGCTTAATTCCAGGAGTTACGAAAGCATCTTGGTAATAATGTTTGTATTATTGTTTTGATAATGTAAGTATTCTTTGAAAAAATTAAATTTATTCAAGAATATTCAATTAAGGCACTAATAAAACAAGCATTATAATACTTTTTCTAAATAATATTCTCTAATTTTGCAGCCCAATTAAGAAAGTCGTGCTTACGATACTGCTTAATGTTGGCTTAGGTATCCAAAATTAAATATCAAAAATGATTACAACGGATCCAATAGCAGACTTCCTTACCAGAATCAGAAATGCCATAAAGGCACGTCATAGAGTGGTAGAGATCCCTGCTTCGAACATCAAAAAAGCGATTACTCAAGTACTTTACGATAAAGGCTTTATTCAAAGTTATAAATTCGAAGAAGTTGCTCCTCAAGGCGTAATCAAAATTGCATTAAAGTATAATCCAGTTACGAAACAATCTGCAATTGTAGAATTGAAGCGTGTTTCAAAACCAGGTTTACGTAAATATGCTGGTACAACCGAAATTCCACGTGTAATAAATGGCTTAGGTATTGCTATCGTTTCTACTTCAAAAGGAGTAATGACAGACAAAGAAGCACGTTCATTGAAAGTAGGTGGTGAGGTATTGTGCTACGTATATTAATAGTAATTTAAAATTTTGTTGGGTTTAAAAACCTATCAATCAAATTAATAGTTATTTTTCGTTGACCGCTCCTAATAACTCGTCGTGTTCGACGAAAGTGTTTTGAAGCCTTAAACTATCAAAAAATGTCAAGAATTGGTAAAAAACCAGTTACCTTCCCAGGTGGCGTAACAATTTCAGTAGATGCTCAAAACATCGTTACTGTAAAAGGGCCTAAGGGAGAACTAACACAGAAAGTTGATCCAGATATGTCAATTGCTATCGAAGGTGGTGAATTGAAAGTAGAAAGACCAACGGAACAAAAACGTCACAAAGCCCTTCATGGTTTGTATCGTTCTTTAATCAATAACATGGTTATTGGTGTAAGCACAGGTTACAAAACTGAAATGGAAATTGTTGGGGTAGGTTACAAGGCTACTAATAATGGTAATGTGCTTGATCTTAGCTTAGGTTTTTCTCACAACGTTTATTTCGTTGTTCCATTAGAGTTGAAAGTTACAACTGCTATGGAAAAAGGTAAGAATCCGATGGTTACGCTTGAAGGTACAGACAAACAACTGATTGGTTTGGTAGCTTCAAAAATCAAATCACTTCGTAAAGTTGAACCATACAAAGGAAAAGGTATTCGTTTCGTTGGTGAAATTGTACGTCGTAAGGCTGGTAAAACCTCTGGTAAGAAGAAATAATCATTAGACACAAGACGAAAGAAATAATTATATTGTTTCTGAAAATCTCAAAATAGCAAAAACAATGTCAAGTGTAAAAACTGATAGAAGACAAAAGATAAAGTGGAGTATCCGTCGCAAGGTCTCAGGTACAACTGAGAGACCACGTTTGTCGGTTTTTCGCTCAAATACAGCCATTTACGCACAATTAATTGATGATTCAAAAGGCGTTACTTTGGCAGCTACTTCAACTACTGAGTTAGGTTTGAAAGGTGTGAAAGTTGACAACTCTAAAGAAGTTGGTAAAAAAATAGCTGAAAAAGCTACTGAAAAAGGCATTTTAACTTGTGTATTTGACCGTAATGGTTATTTATATCATGGTAATGTTAAGGCTGTAGCAGAAGGTGCCAGAGAAGGCGGTTTAAAATTCTAATCTTGAAATTCTGAATCAATGAACAAAGCAAAAGTAAACGAGGCAGAACTCAAAGAAAGAGTAGTCGCCATTAATCGTGTAGCAAAAGTAGTAAAAGGTGGTCGTCGTTTTAGCTTCTCAGCAATCGTCGTTCTCGGCGATGGTAAAGGAGTAGTTGGACAAGGTTTGGGTAAAGCACTTGAAGTAACTGAGGCTATTGCCAAAGCGATTGAAGATGCTAAGAAAAACTTAGTTACTGTGCCAATTATTAATGATACTGTACCTCACGAAATTCACGGTAAATTTTCAGGTGGATTTGTGTTTGTAAAGCCAGCAGCTCCTGGAACAGGAATTATTGCAGGTGGTGCGATGCGTGCAGTTTTGGAAGCAGCGGGTATTCATAATGTATTGGCGAAATCAAAAGGCTCATCAAATCCTCACAACGTAGTCAAAGCAACTATTGATGCACTTAGTCAAATGCGTGCACCACATACAATCGCTTTCCAACGTAGTGTGAAAATGAATAAAGTATTTAACGGATAATTTATTAGTTCAAAGTTCAATTTTTAGCGTTCAAAGTTCAATTTTATATTGAACATTGAACATTGAACATCGAATTTTGAACCTTTGAATAAATAATAAAATGGCAAAGGTAAAAATTACACAAGTAAGAAGTACAATTGGCAGACCAGAGGTTCAAAAACGCACTATTGCGGCTTTGGGACTTGGAAAACTAAATCGTACAGTAGAAAAAGAACTAAACCCTGCAATGAAGGGTATGATTAACGCAGTGAAACACTTGTTAGTTATCGAAGAAGCATAAGCTTCTTAATAGTTTTTATTCTTAAAATTTACATTTTGAAGTTAATTTATTGGTAATTCGTTATTAATAAACAAAAGCTGATCATTGTAAAAGGCATAGCCGAGTGATTCCGAAAATCGGAATTGCGTATTTAATAACCGATTAAAATAATCGAATTCTGATGAAATTAGAGTCACTAAGACCAGCGAAAGGGTCAGTAAAAGCAAACGATAGAGTAGGACGTGGACATGGTTCTGGCGGTGGTGGAACAGCCAAACGTGGACATAAAGGAGCTAAATCTCGCTCAGGTTATAGTCAAAAACGTGGTTTTGAAGGTGGTCAAATGCCATTACAACGTCGTGTGCCTAAGTTTGGTTTTAAAAATATCAATCGTGTTGAATATAAAGCAATCAACTTAGATACAATACAAGCTCTTTTTGACAAAACGGGCATTAATAATATAGATTTAGGAGTATTGTATAACAATGGACTTACTTCAAAATCTGACTTAGTTAAAATTTTAGGACGTGGTGAATTGACTGCAACAGTTAATTTGCGTGCGAATGGTTTTTCAACATCTGCTATTGCAGCTATTGAAAAAGTGGGTGGTTCTGCTATAGTTGATGCAACTTTTAATAAAGAAGCCTCTTCTAAAGCCGTGAAAAGTTCGGTTGCTAAAGTAGAAGCGATAGTTTTTGAAGAGGTAATCGCCGAAGCAAAGCCAAAAAAAGCAAAGAAAGTAGCAGAAGGAGATGATTTGAAATTGATTGAAGGTGTTGGGCCGAAAATTGCAGACTTGCTAATTAACGCAGAAATTGTTACTTTTGCAGATTTAGCAGCAACACCTGTCGAGAAAGTCAAAGAAATTCTAGATGCTGCAGGTTCGAAATTTGCAATGCATGACCCAACTACTTGGGCTTCACAAGCTGAATTAGCACGTGATGGCAAGTGGGATGAGTTAAAAGAATTGCAAGACAAACTCAACGCAGGTAAAGCTGAGTAATTTCACCTAAACGCTTTGTTTTTCCTAAAGAAATGAACAAATTCATTACGACACTCCGAAACATCTGGTCAATTGAAGAATTGAGGAAACGTATTCTTCAAACCATTTTGATTATTCTTATTTTCCGAATTGGCTCTCACGTGGTTTTGCCGGGTGTTGATGTAGCAAAGCTAAAAGATCTTACCGAAAGCAATGGCTTATTAGGTCTTTTAAACACATTAGTTGGTGGTGCTTTCAAAAATGCCTCTATCATGGCGTTGGGTATTATGCCCTACATTTCGGCATCAATTGCGATTCAGTTATTAACACTTGCATTGCCTTATTTTAGTAAATTACAAAAAGAAGGTGAGTCAGGACGTAGAAAGTTGAACCAGATTACAAGATGGTTAACTATTGCGGTTGCAGCAGCTCAAGCACTTACATACGTACGTGCAACTATTCCAACCGATGCAATTATGATTGGTCAAGGTCTTTTCTATATAAGTTCAGTACTGCTTATTATTTCAGGCACAGTAATGTGTATGTGGTTGGGAGAGCGAATGACTGAAAAAGGTGTAGGAAATGGTATATCAATGATGATTATGATTGGTATTGTTTCAAGATTTCCAGGTGCAATTATTGGTGAAGCCCAAGCAAGAGGTGGAAGTGGACAGATTTTGTTCTTTGTCCTTGAAATTGTAGCTTTATTTATGGTTGTTTTGTTTGCAGTAGCAATTACACAAGCAACTCGCCGAATTCCTGTTCAATATGCAAAGCAAATCGTTGGTAATAAAGTTGTTACAGGTCAGCGTCAATATTTACCTTTAAAATTAAACATTGCAGGTGTTATGCCAATCATTTTTGGGCAAGCATTGATGTTTATTCCAGGCTTAGTGTTGACCTACTTAGCAGATAGTACGAAAAGTGATACTTTTCAGAGCTGGGCAATCATAATGAATAGTCCAACCTCTTGGCAATATTGTATTATTTATGCGATTTTGATTATTGGCTTTACTTTCTTTTATACCGCTATTTCGATTAACCCTAATCAAATAGCTGATGATATGAAACGAGGTGGCGGTTTTATTCCAGGTATCAAGCCAGGACAACCAACATCTGATTTTATTGCCAATATTTTAGATAGAATTACATTACCAGGCGGTGTTTTATTAGCAGTGATAGCAATTTTGCCAGCATTGGCAGGTTTATTAGGGATGACACAAGGTTTTGCATCGTTTTTCGGTGGTACTTCATTGTTAATCTTAGTAGGTGTTGTTTTAGACACTTTACAACAAATAGAAAGTTATCTATTGATGAAACGTTACGAAGGTTTGATGGAGTCAGGTAGAATACAAGGTCGTCAGACTGTTTCAAATATACCGATCTAAGGTAAAGAATAAAATGGGCAAAAAAGACAGTATAATTTATTTAAAATCAGAAGAAGAGTTAGAAATTATTCGTAAGAATGGTCAGATTTTAGGTAAAGCTCACGCAGAAGTTGCTAAAATTGTTGAAGCTGGAGTTACAACAAAAGCATTAGATAAAGTAGCTTTTGATTATATTAAAGACAATGGTGGAGAACCTTCCTTTTTAGGTTATAATGGCTTTCCCGCAAGTCTTTGTATTTCGCTCAACGAGGTGGTAGTACATGGAATACCTAGCAATCGAGTTTTGAAAGATGGTGACATCGTTTCTATTGATTGTGGAGTTTTTAAAAATGGATATCACGCTGATAGTGCTTATACTTATACCATTGGTGAGGTGAAAAGCGAAGTTTTGGAATTACTGAAACATACTTATCAATCATTATTTAAGGGTATTGAGCAAGCAAGAATAGGCAATAGAGTGGGGGATATAAGTTTTGCAGTTCAATCTTATGCAGAAAAGTTTAGATATGGAGTTGTAAGAGAGTTGGTTGGTCATGGTGTTGGAAGACATCTTCACGAGTCACCTGAAGTACCGAATTTTGGTAAGCGTGGAAACGGACCAAAATTGCAAGAAGGAATGGTGATTGCGATTGAACCAATGATTACTTTAGGACGAAGATCAGTAGTGCAAGAAAATGACGGGTGGACGATTCGAACTGAAGATCGTAAGCAAGCAGCCCATTATGAGCATACTGTAGTTGTAAGAAAAGGTAGTGCAGAAATTTTAACTACTTTTCAATACATCGAAGAGGTTTTAGAAAAAAAGAATTTAGTTATTGCATAGTTCAATTTAAGAATTTGGATTCAAATTAATTTGAAAATTGGATATTTTATAAAACAATTCAAATTATATCATTCAAAATCAGTTTATTAAATTTAATGGCAAAACAATCAAATATCGAAGTTGACGGCATTATCATCGAGGCTCTCTCAAACGCAATGTTTCGTGTACGTTTAGAGAATCAACATGAATTAATTGCTCATATTTCAGGTAAGATGCGTATGAATTACATCCGTATTTTACCAGGCGACAAAGTAAGATTAGAGATGTCACCTTATGATTTAAGTAAAGCAAGAATAACGTATCGTTATAAGTAATTGTGATTTAGTAAATGAGTGAATGAGAAAAGTTTTACTCAAAAACTCATGTCAAATAAGTTTTGGTCACTAATTCACTCATTCAAAATTCACTAATTTAAGTTTGACATGAAAGTAAAATCGTCAGTAAAGAAGCGTAGTGCTGAATGTAAAGTTGTCCGTCGTAAGGGCAAAATTTACGTTATTAACAAAAAGAATCCTAAGTTTAAACAAAGACAAGGCTAATTTCTATGAGGATTGCAGGTGTTGATATCCCAGACAAAAAAAGAGGCGAAATCGCCCTTACGTACATCTACGGTATTGGTCGTAGTGCGTCACAAAAGATTTTAACAAAAGCTAATATCAGTTATGATAAAAAAGCTGGCGATTGGAATGACGGTGAAGCTAATGCCATTCGTGGAATTATTACGGAAGAAATGACTGTTGAAGGTCAATTACGTTCAGAAGTTCAATTAGCTATCAAGCGATTGATGGACATTGGCTGTTACCGTGGCGTTCGTCACCGTAAAGGTTTACCACTTCGTGGGCAA
The DNA here is from genome assembly GCF_043780375.1 of Emticicia sp. Lineage (GTDB taxonomy): Bacteria > Bacteroidota > Bacteroidia > Cytophagales > Spirosomataceae > Emticicia. Next base: position 40,832 of record NZ_JAYWCU010000069.1, read on the forward strand.
CGTACCAAAAACAACTCACGTACCCGTAAAGGTAAACGTAAGACAGTAGCAAACAAGAAAAAAGCTACTAAGTAATTCCTATCTGTTTTTAACAGAAAAAAATTGGATTTTTTTAGGAAAAAAATCGAACAGAGTACAGGTTTTTCTGTACTGCCAATCATTATATTAATGTTTTGTCAAAATGGCACAAGCGAAAAGAAAAGATAAGGCAAAGAAAAGAGTTGTTGTAGTTGAGCCAGTTGGTGAAGTACACATCAGAGCTTCTTTTAATAACATCATTATTTCTGTTACAAACACCCAAGGTCAAGTGATTTCTTGGGGTTCAGCAGGAAAAATGGGCTTCAAAGGTTCAAAGAAAAACACTCCTTATGCAGCTCAAATGGCAGCACAGAGTTGTGCTCAAGTAGCTTATGAAGCAGGTATGCGTAAAGCTGAAGTGTTTGTAAAAGGACCTGGTTCTGGACGTGAGTCTGCAATCCGTACTATACAAAATTCGGGCATTGAAGTAACAACAATTACTGACGTAACGCCACTTCCACATAATGGATGTCGCCCACCTAAGCGTAGAAGAGTCTAAAAATTATAAGAGGATGTAAACTGCAAACCATGAGTTTGAAAGCTATTATTGCTTTTTTATTCAATGTTTAAAGTTTTCATTCTTTTGTTGTCTTAGTTTATAATAATTCAAAACGTCTCCCGTCTTTAAACGGGATTGGAAATAGGAAACGGTTCGCCGTAGTTTCATAGCTGTAAATCAGTTTATCGAAGCGATTGATAGTTTGGACATTGGGGCTAATCAATCTCTATTTCATTTTAAAAACAAACCAAAATGGCAAGATACACAGGTCCAAAAGTAAGGATTTCAAGAAGATTTGGAGAACCAGTAATGGGTCCAAGTAAGGCATTAAGTAAAAAAGCGTACCCTCCTGGACAACATGGAAAAGGACGTAAAAGTAAAAAATCAGAATACGGTCAGCAATTAATTGAGAAGCAAAAGGTAAAATATACTTATGGTATGTTGGAGCGTCAATTTGCACGTTTCTTCCAAATTGCATCAGTTAAAGAAGGACGTACAGGTGATAACCTTTTGAAACTTTGTGAAGGTCGTTTAGACAATACAGTTTTTCGCTTAGGTATTGCCCCAACACGCCGTGCAGCCCGTCAATTAGTAACACACTGTCATATCACAGTTGATGGAGCAGTATTGAATGTTGCTTCTTTGATTTTGAAACCAGGTCAATTAGTTGGAGTTCGTGAGAAATCAAAGGCTTTAGTAGCTATCTCAGATAGTTTGAACGCTCGTAATGCAAAACGTTACAATTGGTTAGAATGGGATGCAACTGAAATGGTTGGTAAATTTATTAGCTATCCAGAGCGTGACCAGATTCCAGAAAACTTCAACGAGCAGGCAATCGTCGAATTATATAACAAATAATATTTGTCTTGTGGTTGTTCCATTGTCGAGAGAATCGGCAATGGAACAGCTGCGTTTTTTTATTGGTGGTGTAGCTAACCACCTTTTAGTTAACGAAAACAAACACACTGCATACGTATGTCAATATTAGCATTTCAAATGCCTGACAAGGTTGTCATGGAAAAGGCTGACGACTTCCATGGCTTTTTCGAGTTTAAACCACTCGAAAGAGGGTATGGTGTGACCATCGGAAACGCACTTCGTCGTATTTTGTTGTCTTCTTTAGAAGGCTACGCAATTACTTCTGTAAGATTTCCGGGGGTATTACACGAATTTTCGAGCATTGATGGGGTCGTAGATGATGTTACAGAAATCATCTTGAATCTTAAAATGGTTCGTTTCAAAAAAGTTTCTGATTATGTAGATAACAAATTTACCGTCAGAATCAAAAATCAAAGTGTTTTGACTGCGGGCGACCTCGGTAAATTCACGCAAAGTTTTCAGATTTTAAATCCTGAATTGATAATCGCCCGTTTGGACGACCAAAAGGAAGTTGAAATCGAAATTATAGTCGATAAAGGACGTGGCTATGTAGCTGCTGATGAGCAAAAACAAAATGATTTGCCTATCGGTTTTATCTCAGTAGATTCAATTTATACTCCCATCAAAAATGTGAGATATAGCATTGAAAATACCCGTGTAGAACAGCGTACTGACTACGAAAAACTTTTGCTTGAAATCAAAACTGATGGTTCAATTCATCCTGAGAGAGCTTTACAAGAAGCTGCTCACATTTTGATTCAACATTTCTTGAAGTTTACGGACGAAAACATGGTATTTGATACCAAGAAAGATGACGAAGACAATATTGTTGATGAAGAGTTCTTACATATGCGTAAGTTATTGAAAACTTCATTACAAGACTTAGACTTGTCGGTTCGTGCGTATAACTGTTTAAAATCTGCTGATATACGTACATTAGGCGATTTGGCAAGACTTGAAGTAGCTGATATGATGAAATTCCGTAACTTTGGTAAGAAGTCATTGACGGAATTGGAGCAATTGGTTGCTGACAAAGGCTTACATTTCGGAATGGATGTAATGAAATATAAGTTAGACGAAGATTGATATTAGATTGTCCCTTTTCCAATATTTGGCGAAGGGATATTTTTTTATATTATCGTACCGCAGTAATCGAATAAATTAATTAACAATCGTAATAGGTGGAATCGCTAAGACTGCGTTAGGCTTTTTTGACCGTTACTTACGAAATAATAACAATGAGACACGGAAATACAATCAATCATTTAGGGAGAACTCATTCTCACAGAGAGGCGATGTTGCAAAACATGGCGGTTTCTTTAATTAAATACAAGCGTATAGAAACAACTTTGGCGAAAGCAAAAGAATTGCGTAAATATGTTGAGCCTTTGATTACGAAATCGAAAAATGATAGCACTCACTCTCGTAGAACAGTTTTTTCGCATTTGCAAGATAAAGAGGCAATGAAAACTTTGTTTGGTGAAATAGCTGAAAAAGTTGCTAATCGCAATGGTGGTTATACTCGTATTATCAAAATGGGAACTCGTTTTGGTGATAATGCAGAGGTTGCCATGATTGAATTAGTTGATTATAACGAAGCATTATTGACTTCGGTAGAAGAAAAATCTACTAAAACTCGTCGTAGTCGTCGTGGTGGTAAAAAAGCTGACGATGCTGCCGCAGTGGTAGCGGTTGATGAATCATCAGCGGTTGTTGTAGAAGAAGCAGTTGCTCCTGTTGCTGACGTAGTAGAAGAAACTCCAGCAGTAACAACTGAAGGAGAAGAAACGAAAGAAGCATAAGAATTAGTAAATAAAATTCTTGAAAGAAACCTCAGACGAAAGTTTGAGGTTTCTTTTTGTTTATACTATGTATTATATAACAAAAAAAGGTAGTAATCTCAGATTACTACCTTGAAATAGTGATTTTTTTTTCAGCCGCCAGTTTTTACTCTACCTTGCTCTGCTTCAGTGGCTGTACTACGGCGACGAGCAGCTTTTACGTTTTGATTGCCAAATTTGTAAGTGAATGTCAAGCGAGCATTTCTGCTATCCCAGCGATTACGAATAGTCAATTTTACATTAGCAAAGTCGGTTTTTCCTCCCCAAAAACTTGTCAAGAAAATATCGTTTACGTTGAGTTTTAAGCTGGCTTTTTTGTTCCAAAAACTTTTTTGTAAACCTGCATTGACAGCATATTGAGCTTTTCCTTGCATCATTCCATAAATATTTGATGAATTATACCACATTGATACTTCTGCCGATAAATCTTTAGGAAGTTTTACGTTTTGACTGGTATAAAAATTGTAAGCCCACTGGCCTGTGTTTAAAGTTTGTCCCAACAATTCTCCTGTATATTTATTGTAAAATACTGACAAGTTATTTTGAGCAGACCACCACTTAGTAATCGGAATCGGGAAACTCAAATTAATATTGATATTCTCAAATTTTGCAATGTTTTCTCTTGTGGCAAATGTTATTTTTTCAGGGTCAATACCATCAATATTATTGTATTTCTTGATTTTTGCTAAAATTAATGGCTCATTTACAGCATTTTTTATAACTTCTGCCATAAAATCGTTGGTTATACTATAACCCACACTTGTAACAAATGCTTGCTTGAAACTATGCGTTAGTTCAAATGAATTGGTGTATTGAGGTTTCAAATATTCATTTCCTAACTGATAAGTATATGGGTCAAGGAAGTTGATAAATGGATTCAATGTACCATAATCAGGGCGTTCGATTCGACGGCTATAAGAGTACGAAAGTTGGTTGTTTTTGTTAATCGTTTGTGTCAAAAATACACTTGGAAATAACTTCACGTAATTACGCTCACGGCTTTCGCTAAGTGTAACCGACTCACCTTTTGAGTGCGTATGTTCTAAGCGTAAACCCGCTTGCAAACTCAATTTTTTGCTTAATTCTTTATTGAAATTAGCATAAGCAGCATTAATGTTTTCCTGATAAATAAAGAAGTTGGTACGTCCTTTGTCTGCTAAACCATTTTGAAAAAACATAATGTCATTATCTGATTTTACCCAACTACTTTTTGCTCCAAACTCTAAGCGAGCCTTAGCTTTTGTCAGAGGATGAATATAATCAGCTTTTATGGCAAAAATGTTGTATTTGTTCGGAATATGACTTGTAATATTCAATGGAGTCGCATATTCAGTTTCTTTATTGTCAAGATATTTATAGAAACGAGTTTCCATACCCCTTTCACGACTCAAATTATTGTAAATCGAATAATCTACATCGGCAGTTAATTCTTTGCCTGTCGAATCAAAAGTATGCTTGAAATTGGTATTAAGCGTGAGGCTTTTCCAAGTTTGATAACTACTGGCAGATGTGCGTAAACTCGAATCTGGAATCGAACTTTCTGCATGTTTAATGTAAGTAGTATTTATGTTTGGTGCGGTCGGATTATTTTGCCATATACCCGCACTACCATTCACTAAAAATCCAATCGTTGTTTTCTTAGAAAGATAATAATCAGTACCCAATTTATAACTAAAATTCTGACTTTCGTTATAACGATAGGCATATTGTTCAAATATTTTACCGCCAATATCACGAGTCAAAATATTATTATTGAAACGTTGATTGTCTGAAAAAGTTAAATTTGCAAAAGTATTTACTTTTCCTTGACGGTTATTCAGGTTTAAACTCGAATTGTATTTTGGCATTATGCCAGGTTTTATATTTTCGGTTTTGCTAAAATCATTGTTTAGACCAGTTTCTAATAATGGCGGAAAACTTGCCGAAAAACCAGCCGAAATGCTACCATTTGTGCCATAATTCTTATTCTTCTTGGTAATAATATTGATTATAGCTTTTCCAGCTGCATCGTAGCGAGCCGATGGATTAGATATAATTTCGATTTTTTCGATTTGATCACTACTCATGTTTTTGAGTTGAGTTGCCAAATCACTCTGCGACATATACGTTGGCTTGCCATCCATCAACACAAGTACGCCTTGCTTGCCTTTTACGCTGATATTGTCGTTGTTATCAACCGACACACCCGGCGATTTTTGTAGCACTTCTAAGGCGGTATTTCCAGTGGCTACCAGACTACCTTCTACATTTACGACCAATTTATCGGCTTGTTGTTCAATAAAAGGCTTTTTTGCCGTAACACTAACTTCTTTGAGGCTTTGAGCAGCTAATTCTAATTGAATGGTTGATAATTTCACTTCTAAGTTCTCGTCACTTAGTGTGATTTTAGGAGAAAAATATTTTTTGTAACCAACCATCGAAACCGAAATGATGTATTGAGATTCGTTTCCAATAGATACTTGGTCAAAATTAAATTTTCCGTCTAAGTCACTGACCGATCCTTTTGTGAGGGTCGAGTCTCTGGCTTTTAAGAGTAAAACGTTGGCGAAAGGAAGAACTTGTCTCTTTTCATCGAAGAGGCTTCCCGAAATTCTTCCTTTGTACGAAACTTGGGTGTTTTGGGCAAAAGAAAGTAGGCTCGCACTTGCGAGTAGCATTGTTAGTAATAGCTTTTTCATTAAAGTAATTATTTTGTAATAGCTTTTTTTTTAGATGTGAGATTAAAGATTCGAGATAAGAGTAAATGTTTTGTTCATCTCATTTCTTTTGTCTCATATCTCACATCCAAGTTTTCCTTGATTTTTATAGATACTGTGTAATTTCAAAATGGAATGCAATTGAATGTTAGATGCTAAAATTGCCTTTTGAGTTACAGCATTTGCTTAATAAGACTATCTCAAAGTAGAGATAGTCTTATAATTAACGTCACAGTATAATTTTCTTTTTCATAATTTATGTTACAAATATACAGGTACTTTGTAATACAAGGTAACTGTTATTACACAAGTGGTTTTTATTTTGGGATGAGTGGTTTTTTACTCAAAAAGAGGGTGTTTTTAGTTAGATGCTATTCTTGCAAAAAGGGTTGCTTTTATTTTAAATTATTTTAATTTCTTCGGGAGCGAACTCCAAAATATCGCCTGGTTGGCAATTGAGGGCTTCGCAGATGGCTTCTAAGGTAGAAAAACGAACGGCTTTTGCTTTGCCAGTTTTCAAAATTGAAAGATTGGGCAAGGTAATATCTACTTTTTCCGCCAATTCTGACAATTGCATTTTACGTCGGGCGAGCATAACATCAAGGTTTACAATTATGGGCATGATAGTAGATTTTATACTGTTAATTCGTTTTCTTCTTGTAATTCTACGCCGCGTTTGAAGATTTGCGAGATTAGGTAAATGATTCCTATTCCAAAAATATAAGTCAAATCTGGTGAAAAATTATATTTGATATGGTCGGTAACAAGTCCGTCCAAGACAAATACATATTGTCCAATAACAAAATTTATCACTCCAAGTACAATCACCAAATGAGCTATTTTTTCAAGAATAATTGATGTTTTAGAGCTGAAAGGATTATTAATATTGATGTTATTAAGTGCATCTTTTGCTAATTTCCAGATTTTAATCACAAAATAAGTTTTTGCCAAAAACAAAATATAGTAAAATATTAGCCTTCCTAAATTGTCATTTTTCAATGTTCTGAAAGGAAGTTTCGCCTCAGAAATAGTTATATTTTTGATAAAATCGGCATCAGGATATATGAAAGAATAGATTGTGAAAATACCTGCTATTACTGTCATTGCTATCGAACCAACATAGCCAATCCAAGCAATAACTCTTAAAACATTCAAGATTTTTTCAGTTTGTGTTTTCATAATATTAGATTTTATACAGTTAATTCGTTTTCTTCTTGTAATTCTACGCCACGTTTGAAAATCTGCGAAATGATGTAGACAATTCCTGCCATGAAAAAATATTCTCCGTGATTGAAATGATTGGCTAAATCAATGCCTGATTCTTTACCTACAAAATCAATGTAATTATTGCCAATAAATGACACGACCCAAAGCTCAAATAACAAAAAACTGATTTTTTGAATTTTTGTAGAGATTGCGACCGTAAAAGGATTTTCCAAACTTAATTTGTTTAAAAAATCAAAAATGTAATACCAAATGTAGGCCTTTGTTGCCGAGAACCAAATAACCAATGTCATAGCAAACCCATAATAGCGTAGGTCAAAATTCCGTAATTCGTATAGTTTAGGGCTTGCTTTGTAAAGTTTCAAGGCAATTTCGGGCTTAAAGAAATTGACTATCAACGAAACAATTTGACTTCCACATTCAATCGAAAATCCGATTGCACCGATAAGTGCTAAATATTTAATTATTTCTAAAATTGTTTTGGTTTGTGTTTTCATAATATTTATGTTTAAATAATTTATGCAACAAAAGTAAAAGTAATTTATTGACAAACAATAAATATATATTGTTTGTCAATAATTAAATATTGATAAACAGAATTTTTGTTTTATTAAATTAATTCAAACTTGTTTTTACTTAATCCTAATTTAGAAAATTGTGTTACAAACAAAATGTATCTAAACTTAGCATGCACAGTTTTTGTTATCTTTGTAAAGAAGTCTTATCCTAAAAAAACAATTAGATTTTATAATTTAAAACCGAGTATTTAGTTGATGAGAAATATTAACTCATTTGCGACGGGCGGCGTTCCGAATTACTCATTCACCCATTGATTAAATGAAACTCATAAAAGTAGCAGCAGGCACACTGAACCAAACTCCTTTAGCTTGGGAACAAAACCAAAAAAATATTTTAGATTGTATAAAAGAAGCTGATAGTCAAGATATTAGCTTATTATGCTTACCCGAATTGTGCATTACAGGCTACGGCTGTGAAGATGCATTTTACTCGTGGGATTTGGTTGAACAAGCAAAAGAAAGTCTTTTGGAAATTGTTCAACACACCGCAGGCATGATTGTTTCGGTAGGTTTGCCGATTCGATTTAACAATAAAGTTTATAATACTGCTTGTTTGATTGCCAATAAAAAGATTTTAGGTTTTGTTTGTAAGCAGCATTTTCCAAATTATGGCGTTTTCTACGAAGACCGTTGGTTTCATCGTTGGCAAGCAGGTGTGAGAGATGAAATCGAAATTGATGAATTCAAATATCCAATCGGAGATTTAGTTTTTGAATTGGATGGCGTTCGCATCGGATTTGAGATTTGTGAAGATGCTTGGGTGGCAAATCGTCCAGGAAGAGTGATGTTCGATAGGGGAGTAGATATTATTCTGAATCCGAGTGCAAGTCCGTTTACTTTTTCAAAATTTATGACCCGTGAGCGTTTGGTGATTGATGGCAGTCGCTCGTTTGCATGTAGTTATATTTATACAAATTTATTAGGAAATGAATCAGGTCGTTTGATTTTTGATGGCGATGCAATGATTGCTTCCGATGGGAATTTATTAGTTTCTTCGCCAAGATTTGGCTATGCCGATTTTTATGTAACCTCTGCTATAATTGATGTTGAAGCCCCAAAAATAAATCAATCACAAGTAAAATCCCCCATTTCACAAGGAAACTGGAAGGTTTTATCGCTTTTTGATTTTCCAGAAATAAAACCAGTTGCCTTCCAAACTGCCGAATTAGAGAAATTTGAACGAGGTGGATTCTTGAAAGAAGAAGAATTTGCCCGTGCCGTAAGTTTGGCATTGTTTGATTATTTACGTAAATCTCGTTCGCAAGGTTTCACCGTTTCGTTGTCGGGTGGAGCAGATTCTTGTGCTTGCGTAGCTTTGTGTGGTTTGATGATTCGATTGGCTGATGAAAGCATAGGTTTAGATGCTTTCAAGAAAAAACTTTCTCACATCAAAAAAATCCAAGACTGCACAACAGTTGAGCAAATTGCTCAACAAATGATTCATAGCATTTATCAAGGCACAGAAAATAGCTCGACTGATACCTACGAATCGGCAGAAAGTTTGGCAAAAAACATCGGTGCAACATTCTATAATGTCAATATCAACGGGCTCGTAGAAACGTATAAAGACTTGATAGAAAAACAAATAGGGCGAGATTTAACTTGGGAAACTGATGATTTGTCGCTACAAAATATTCAAGCACGAGTACGGGTTCCAAGTGTTTGGTTGCTTACCAATTTGCATAATCACTTGCTTTTAGCAACGTCCAATCGCTCGGAAGTTGCCGTTGGTTACTGCACGATGGATGGTGACACGGCAGGAAGTATTAGCCCAATTGCAGGAATTGACAAGTTTTGGCTTAAAAAATGGTTGGTTTGGCTCGAAACAGTTGGCTGTGATGTGAAAGGAAAGTATATCAAAATTGAAGGTTTAAACAAAGTAAATAATCTTCAACCAACAGCCGAATTGCGACCTTTGGCAACCAAGCAAACCGACGAAAAAGACTTAATGCCTTATGAAGTTTTAAATGCTATTGAAGGATTAGCGATTAGAGACAAAAAGCCTCCTCTGGAATGTTTATTATTTATGGAAGCACAATACTCAGGACGATATGACCAAGAAACTTTGGCTGCTTGGATTGAAAGATTTTTCAGACTTTGGAGCAGAAATCAATGGAAACGTGAGCGTTTCGCACCAAGTTTTCATTTAGATATCTATAATCTCGACCCAAGAGGCTGGTGCCGATTTCCGATTTTATCAGGTGGATTTGAGAAAGAATTAGCCGATATGAGAGAATATATAGAGAAAGGTGATAGACGAAAATCGAGGAGTAGAATTGGCTTTTGATGAATTTTTGTTAGATTTGGTTGATAAATCATAAAAAAATAAAAACAATTTTAGAGTTAGATGTAACGCCTAAACAAGTTGTGATGTTACAATTGGCGAAATTTTCTATGGAATGCGAAAAAATGAAGAAAAGCTAACAAAGACACTTATTCGGCTATTCAATGGGTACAACATTACCAAAGATTCTTCAAAAATATTTGACAAATTATGTCTAACAAAAAAGCGTGCATCTCTTTCGAAATGCACGCTTTTTATATTTTCTACGCAAGAATCTTACGCTTCAGAAACTACGCTTACAGCAACTTTATGCTTCACTTCTTTGTGAAGGTCAAGAATTGCTGAGAAATCACCTACAAATTTCACATCTTCCATTGCAATTTTCTTGCGGTCGATATCGAAACCTTTTTCTTTTAGGTAATCAGAAATTTGAGTGTTAGTAACACGTCCGAAAATCTTACCGCTTTCGCCAGTCTTCATCGGAATTGTGATAACCATTTCACCAATTTCTTCTGCCATTGTTAAGGCAGCAGTTTTAATTTTTTCTGCTTTGTGGGCAGCTTGTTTAAGATTTTCTGCTAAAATCTTGCGGTTCGACTCGGAAGCTAACTGAGCAAAACCTTGTGGAATCAGATAGTTACGAGCATAACCCGGCTTTACGGAAATCATGTCGTTCTTGTATCCAAGTCCTACAATATCAGTTTTTAATATTATGTCCATTTTTCAATACAAATTAATAATGAGTGATTGAGAGAAGGAGTGAATGAGTGATTAAGTTTGCAAAAGCAATGTTATTCACTAAATCACTAAATCGCTAAATTATTTCAAACCATCAGCTACGAATGGCAATAAAGCCAAGTGTCTTGCTTGCTTGATGGCAACAGCCACTTTACGCTGAAATTTTAGACTATTACCTGTCAAACGACGAGGAAGGATTTTTCCTTGCTCATTCACAAATTTCAATAAGAAAGTTGCGTCTTTATAATCTACAAACTTAATACCTGCTTTTTTGAAGCGACAATATTTTTTGCGAGCCTGGTCTTTTCTATCAACAGGGTCGTTTACGAGTGACATTGCGTTGTTTCTCATCTTAGGCTTTAGTTTCGTTTGATGCTTCTGCTTTTTCGGCAGTAGCTGGTTCAACATTTTTTCTACCAACTAAACCTTTACTACGGCGTTGGCTGTAGTCAAGGGCATATTTGTCCAATCTTGTAGTCAAATATCGCATCACACGCTCATCACGCTTGAATTCTGTTTCTAAAAGTGCAACCGTTGTAGGTGCAGCTTGGAACTGAATCAACTCATAATAGCCCGTATTCTTGTGCTGAATGGTGTAAGTTAATTTACGAAGACCCCAATGCTCTTCATGAACTATCTCGGCACCTGTGTCAGTCAATGTTTTTTTGAATTTTTCGACAGCTTCCTTTATCTGAATTTCAGATAAAACGGGAGTTAGAATGAAAACCGTCTCATACTGGTTTTGAAACATACTAAAACAGTGTTTAATGATAAAATTTATTTCCTCAAAAATGAGGGTGCAAAGGTACGGAAAATAATGTAAAATATATAATGTAGTGTAAAAATTTTTGAAATTAGATAAGTAGCTACGGAAAACATAGTTTTTTTGAATATTAATTACAGGTATTTTCCTGTAATTTGAATTTTTAACGCTCATTTTTTTTTTATTTCATTCAAATTTATACCTTTGATTTTCTAACATAATTGTTTTAAACTCTAACCTAATTAATTACATGAAAACCTATTTTGCTGCCCTTGCGTTTATTGCTTTTTCTTCATTTACTTTTGTAGCTGACAAAACGTATGTTTGGGAGAAATACAAACTCCAGATTACTGTGCCAGATGATTTTAAAATACTTAAAAATGATGACCATGATTTTGAAATGAAAGGTGATGGAATGGAGCTAACAATGCACATTTTTGAAAAAAACATTGCTGTCGAAGATATGGATGATGCCGTGATTGAAGGTGCTAAGGCCATGAAATTAGAAGAAATTGATGCCGAAGAAGCGATAGAAGGCGATGGCTTAGATGGCTATTATGTAGAAGGTTTAAAAGACGGACATCGAGTGATGTTTGCAGGTATGATTGACCCTAAAAGCCGTACAAACTTTTTCTTGGTAATTATTTTTGCCGATAGAGATAAGCAAGCAGAAGCAGATGCAGAGGAAATTTTAGCGAGTGTGATGAGCATGAATTAATGTACAACAGATTAGGAAACTCATCGTACAAAACAAAAGAACTGTGGGAACTTCTCACAGTTCTTTTGTTTTTGGTAAATCTTTCATTTGTTGAAAAGTGCCATTGTTAAAGTCTATTTCAAAGCAAAAAGTGCTTAAACCATTGGTAATCACTACAAAAGGGCATCGTAAAGTAAGATTATATCGAGATGCCTGTTCTATAACTGATTGATTAATTTTTACTTCAGGTGCTTTACATTCTACTAGTAGATATGGTTTGCCTTCTTGGTCGAAAACTACGATGTCTGAGCGTTTTTGGAGGCGATTATAGCTCAAACCCCCTTCGAGACGAATAAGGCTTTTAGAATAAGCATAGTGTTTTTCAAGTAAATGGATGAAGTGCTGTCTTACCCATTCTTCGGGGGTCAGTAATAAGTATTTCTTACGTATTGGGTCGAAAATATAGTTTTTCCCCTCAATTTCTTTAGTTTTGTAATCATAAGATGGAAGGTTGAGCGTAGTCATTCTTGATTTAATTGGTAACAGGAACTATTTGGATAGTTTTTGGCTTTAAATCTCTAATATGCTCATGGCTGGTGTAAACAATGCCACAGCATTTTATAACAAATTTACGTCATAAGATTATGCAAACAAAAGAAGAAATTGTAAAAAACTGGTTGCCACGATATACAGGTACGCCTTTGGATGAATTTAAACCTTATATATTATTAACCAATTTTGGGAACTACGTTGATATGTTCGCAAAAATGTATGGTGTTGAAGTAAGAGGTAGAGACCGAGCGATGCAAACAGCTTCGGCTGGTAATATTACCATTATTAATTTCGGAATGGGCAGTGCCGTAGCCGCTACAATAATGGATTTGCTCACGGCAATCATGCCCAAAGCAGTACTTTTCTTGGGAAAAGTAGGAGGCTTGAAGAAATCTACGAAATTAGGCGATTTGATTTTACCAATTGCGGCAATCAGAGGCGAAGGAACAAGTAATGATTATGCCCGACCAGAGATTCCTGCTTTGCCTTCGTTTCGTTTGCAAAGAGCGGTAAGTTCGATGATAAAAAAACATGAACTCGACTACCAAACAGGTACGGTTTACACCACCAATCGCCGAGTTTGGGAGCATGATGAAACATTCAAAGACTATCTTCGTGAGCTTCGAGTAATGGCAATTGACATGGAAACTGCTACACTTTTTATTGTAGGTTTCGTCAATGCGATTCCTCACGGAGCATTACTATTGGTTTCAGATAATCCGATGATACCTGACGGAGTAAAAACCGAAGAAAGTGATAAAAAAGTAACCGGTGCTTTTGTAGAAAAACATTTGCAAATAGGTATTGATTCGTTAAATGAATTGGCCAACTCTGGCGAATCAGTGAAACATTTGCGGTTTGAATAAACCCAGTAATTTAATGAGTGAATGATAGAACGAATAGTAAAAAAAATATCAATAATTTTTATGAAAAAAGCTATATTGGGGAGCATTAGTTTTCTTTTTTTCTTTTTAAGTCTCTCATTATCAGTTACTTACGCACAACGAAAATTTACGCTTTCAGGAGTAATTCGACAAACGAGTAATGAAAAACCGTTGCCCAGAGCAGCCATTTATGTAGATGAAACAGGATATGGTTCACTGTCTGATACACTGGGGCGATACCAAATTTTGATTCCAAAAGGTGCTTTCAATATTACAGTTACGTATCAAGGTTTTTTTACGAAACATCAACGAGTCGATATTGATAATAATTTAATTCTGGATATTTTGATGGACGAAAAAGCCAATGATTTGGAAGAAGTGGTGGTTTCGGCAAATAGTGCTGCTCAGAATGTGAAGCGTTTAGAGACAGGCGTTACAAATTTAAGTATTAAAAATATCAAAAAATTACCAACGCTTTTGGGCGAATTAGACATTATCAAAAGCCTTTTCTCATTACCTGGGGTAGCAAGCGTGGGCGAAGGCTCTTCGGGTTTTAATGTTAGAGGTGGAAATGTGGATCAAAACCTTATTTTGATGGACAACGCACCCATTTTTAATGCTTCGCATTTGATGGGTTTTTTCTCAGTTTTTAATCCTGATGCTTTGCGAGATATTAATTTTTATCGAGGAGGTATTCCCGCACAATATGGCGGACGAACGGCTTCGGTGCTTAATATCAATTTGAAAGATGCCAATGCTCAACAATTTTCTATATCGGGTGGCGTGGGCTTAGTTAGTAGCCGACTGATGATTGAAGCTCCTATAGTTAAAGACCGAATGTCATTTTTTGTGGCAAGTCGCTTTTCTTATGTTGGCTATTTGTTTAAGTTAATACCTCAACAAAATATTAAAGATACTAAGGCAGATTTTTATGATATTACAGCGAAACTTGAGTTTCGGCCCACAAAGAAAGATAAAATAGCTTTTACTGGTTTCACGGGTTTCGATAAATTTAAAGTGGCAGGCGACTCATTGGCAAATCTTGAAGTAAATGCCTCATCTTCTCTTTTTGATTGGCGAACAACCAATGCTACACTTGCGTGGGTTCATTCACATAATGCTAAATTTACCTCAAAAGTGTCAGCAGTTTACAGTAGTTACGATGCCAATATTGTCAATCCCGACTCGGCTTTGGCTTTTAAGTTAGCTTCCAATATTGTTTACAAAAACATCAAAGCCGATTTTAACTATTTACCTTTCGACAAACAAAAAATAGACTTTGGCATAAGTGCCATTGATTACCAGATTCAACCTGGAAAATTAAGTCCTGATAGTCCTGCTTCACAAATCAATCCTGTTACTCTACGCAACGAAAGTGCCTTAGAGTCAGCCATTTATGCCAATGATGAGATAGAAATAACAAAAAAGTTTTCGATTTTGGTAGGTTTACGCTATTCTTATTTTGGTAATAAAGGAAGGGGGTATAGCTTTAAATACCAAGATGGTTTACCGAAAAGTAAAGAAACGATTGTTGATTCAACATTGAATGGAAAAGGTTTTTCGCAGGCTTATGGAGGTTTAGAACCACGTTTTTCGGCAAAATATTCTTTGAATGACAATGCTTCCATCAAGTTTAGTTTGAACCGAATGAGGCAATACATTCAGTTGATTTCGAATACGACTGCTGCTTTGCCAACGGCTCGTTGGAAGTCGTCGGACAATTACATGAAACCACAAATTGCTGACCAAATTTCGATTGGTTATTTTCAAAATTTGCAGGATAATAAAATTGAAGCTTCGATAGAGTTTTTCTATAAGAAACTAACAAATGTTAGCGATTATAAAGATGGAGCGAATCTGTTGCTTGATAAATTTCCAGAAGCGTCTATTCTACAAGGAATTGGAAGAGCTTATGGGGCAGAGCTATATATCAAGAAAAATATTGGTTTGATTACTGGTTGGTTGAGTTATACGTACTCACAAACCGAGTTTTTGGTAAAAGGCGAACATGAAGAAGAAACAATTAATAATGGCAAATATTTTCCACCAAATTATAATAAACCACATATTTTGAACTTGATTGCAAGTTATCAGGCAACCAAACGTTTATCTTTTTCAACCAATTTTACTTATAGCACGGGTCGCCCAATTACGTATCCTACTGCCAAGATTTATGTGGGCGGTTTGGTTGTGCCATATTATGCCAATCGTAACCAAAATAATATTCCAAATTATGTACGCTTAGATTTAGCCATGAATATTGATGCCAATCCTTATAAAACGCAACGTTTCAAAGGCAGCTGGAATTTTTCGGTTTATAATGCACTCAATACCCGCAATGCTTACTCGATTTTCTTCCGAACCAAAAGTCGTTATGTACAATATTACAATCGGGTAGATATTTACAAATTATCAATCTTAGGCTCAATGATTCCTTCGATTTCTTATAATTTTAAATTTTAGCAGATAAAACCCACGACAATAATGAAAATTTTGTTGAAACTATTCCTTTCAATTTTTATTGTAGCACTTGTAGCTTGCGTGGATAGATTTGACCCAAAATTGACGGGGGGAATACCTTATATTATTTTTGAAGGCACGTTGACAGATCAACTTGGCCCACATTATTTTAATTTAAGTTATTCGGCTGGGTATAATAGCAACGAAAGTGTATTTGATAAAACAGTCAATGCAGCAAAAATTTGGATAACTGATGCCAAAAATGTGAGAACAGATTTGATTGATCTAAGCAAAGGGAAATTTAGCACACCCGAAGGTTTTCGTGGACAAATTGGGAATTCATATCAAGTACATATTCAGTTAAGCGATGGAACAAGCTATGCGAGTAAGGCAGAAACCATGAGGTATTCGCCTCCAATAGACAAAGTTTATACCGAATTTAAACTCACAACAACCTTACAACCAAAACATAGAGGAAATTTTAATGTTTACCTTAATGTAAAAGACCCTGCCACCGAGGGAGATTTTTACCGTTGGAAATGGGTGAATTATGAAATAGCAACTTCTTGTGCAAATTACATTGTTACAGGAGATAGACCAAGCATTTTTTATAAAAAATGTTGTGGAGATTGTTGGAATATTAATTCATGTTTGGGCTGTATCAACTTAGCTTCGGATAATTTGGTGAATGGGAAAACGCTACCAAAACAGTTCATTGCTCAAATACCTTTCGATAATATTACATCATATTATATGCTTATTGAGCAAATGAGTTTATCGAGAGAAGCCTATAATTATTGGAAAAGTGTTGATGAACAAGCCAATAATTCGGGAGGTATTTTTGATACTGCATCAGCTACTATTAGAGGCAATATCAAGAATGTAAATGATGAATCTGAAGTAATACTAGGTTATTTTCAAATATCAGCGGTTACGCAAAAAGCTGTTTATATTCAACGAAACAATTTAGGGATATTTCCTTTTGGATTTAATATAGGAGGAAACTATAATTTTGCTACAGAATGTGAAACATGCAAAGAAAGTCCTTATCGCACTTCCAAACGACCACTCAATTGGGTAAATTAGTAAACCAAAATTTATGAAATTATCAGTCAAACTATTGTTATCAATTTTAATTTTCACACTTGTTTCTTGTGTTGATGTTTTCGACCCACAACTTACAGGAAAAAATACCCAAATAGTTTTTGAAGGAACATTGACCGACCAACCAGGGCCCCACTACTTTGTGTTGAGTTTTTCGGCAGGGTATAATAGTCAAGAAAGTGTTTTTGATAGATTTGTTAATGCAGCAAAAGTTTGGATAACTGACGAAAAAAATGTGATTACCAATTTGATAGATTTGAATAGAGGGCAATTTCGAACTCCCGATGGTTTTCGGGGACAAATTGGAAAATCTTATACCTTGCACATTCGTACAAGTGATGGTACTGAATATGCCAGTAATGCCGAAACCATGCGATTTTCGCCCCCAATTGATAAAGTTTATAGCGAATTTAAACTAAATACAGCTCCACGACCAAAATACAGAGGCAATTTTAATGTATATATTGATGTAAAAGACCCCACCACCGAAGGAGATTTCTATCGTTGGAACTGGAAAAACTACCAAAAAGCAAGTAGTTGCGAACTCTATACCGTGCCTCGCACCGACCCGCCAGTGAGGTATTACAAAAAATGCTGTGAAGATTGTTGGAATATCAGGCAATGTATTGGCTGTGTAAAAGTTGCTTCCGATAATTTGGTAAATGGTAGAACGCTCGCCAAACAAAATATTGCTCAGATTCCTTATGACGATACAACTCCCTACTATTTATTGGTCGAACAATTGAGTTTATCGAGAGAAGCCTATAATTTTTGGAAAAGTGTTGATGCCCAAGCCAATAATTCAGGTGGAATTTTTGATACTGCTCCCGCTATGATTAGAGGCAATATCAAAAACCTAAAAGATGCCTCATTTCCCATGCTTGGCTTTTTTCAAGTATCGGCAGTTTCGCAAAAAGTGGCATACATCCAACGAAATGGCGTTGGAATTCAGCCATTTGTTGAGTTAGGCCCAAATTACCCTTTCTTTACTGAATGTGCCGCTTGCATAGAAAGTGCCTATCGTACCACTCGCCGCCCGCTTGAATGGAAAGATTAGTTTGTTCCAAATGTTTTAGCTTTTCTTCTCGAAACAATAATTTTATCGCCCGTAGTAAGGTGAGCAAAATGCTCTTCGCCATTGGTTTCAAAATGCTTTAAATATTGTAGATTTAGCATAAATTTTCGGTGTACACGAGCAAAACACCCTTTTTCTAAAAGTTGTACTTCATGTATTTTTAGGGTGCGTGAAGAAATAACTTTTTTACCACATCGAAGATGAAATTCGGTATAATTTTCAAGGCTACTGAGATATACTACTTCTTCAGGCTGGATACAAGTTTTACCGTGGTCAAACCAAATCATATGTGGGTCGCAAACTAAGGGCTTTGTGTAATATGTTTTCATGGCTATTTTTGGGGAGTTTATTAATATTCCCAAAATTGAGTAGAAAGCATTTACAAAAATAGGTAGATTTAGTATTTGGTAGCTTTGGTTGATATTTGGTAGGTTTGGTTGAGTATTTGGAAATATGAAAGCCTTAAAGAAGGGTTTTTACTCAACTGGTATGTGTATAACTACGCTTGTTCCTTCGGGTTTTCCCGTAGCTGATTTTATGTCTTCAATATCAATTTTAATATATAAATCGTTTGTTTGGCTTAGTAAATTGACTCTTTCATTATTAATACTCATACCCATTGATTGATATTTAGGGGTGTTTTTTCTGAGTAAATATGCTTCATCTCGACCAATACCATTATCTTCAATTGTTATTATTATTTGCTCCGATTGCTCAATCTTCAAAACTAAACGCTTCTTGCCATTCTTATTCATGAGTCCGTGTTTGATAGCATTTTCGATATATGGCTGCAAAAGCATTGGCGGGATTAGAATTTCGTCAGTATTAATATTTGGGTCTAAATGATAGATAAATTCAAAATTATCTTCAAACCGAAGCTGCTCCAACCTAACATAAAGCAAGGTGGTTTCTAGTTCATCTTTTAGTGAAATAAGTTGCTCCTTTGAATATTGTAAAATCGAACGCATCAAGGTTGAAAAATCAGTTAAGTATTCGGCGGCCTCAACCGAACGGTGCGTGAGAATATAACTTTTGATAGAATTCAAACTATTAAACACAAAGTGTGGGTTGATTTGTGAGCGAAGCGTACGAAGCTCAGATTCTTTCACTGCTTTAAATAAAGAATTTTGTTCTTTTTGAAGTTTATAACTTCTAATTCCGATAGCGATTGAGAAGAAAAATACTTCCAAAAGCGTACCAAACACAAACAATATGCTTGGGTCTATTCGGAGTAATACAAAGGGTGTGTTATCGAACCAATGAGTCAGAAAACCTGCCAAGCCCCCAATCATCAAAAAGGTACTTCCAATTTGTATATTTTGAGCAATGCGACCTTTTGCCCGAAAAATCATCACTAATAGAAAAATATTGAGTATTGGAAATATGTTTTGGAAAAGTTCATAAAGCCACATACTCCAATCTAAACGATTGATAATAAACAAGATAGCAATATCTGCAAGTAATATGAAGCTTAAAAATGCAATGACCCATTGAAAGATTTTGGCTATGCGAGGAAATGTTTGATTCAGTTCGAGAAATTCAAAAATGAATAAAAAATAAAAGATATGGGTTAGAAAAACATAGATATTACTATTTCCTGTAAATTTCAATGCAGGCAAATAACTAAAAAATAAATGAAAATATGGTGAATGTTCGAATTCCCAAAGATTAAATAAAGCAATTGAGATTGTGTAAAACCCATAAAATAAATAATATTTTTGACGGTCAAGAATATAAAACATCAACACAAAAAGAGCTACAAAAAACAACACAGAAATCAAAAAACCATAAGCAATAAGGTATATATATTCGTCATAAAATGCCCTGATTTGATGATGATTTTGCCAAAAACGGCTTACTAAAAGTGGTTTAATAACAAATGTCGCTTTAGGATAATCATTGATTTTTATTAGAAACTGATAGACATTCTTTGGTAAAAAACGAATTGGCAAATACTGATCATCAGCTCTAAATAATCGTTGATTTGGCAATAGTTTTTCTTGTGTTTTAACAAGGGTAACTAATTGATTATCAGTTATTTTTAATAAAATAATTGATTGGTGGATACCCGTTGTAAACAGCAAGTCAAGAGTGTCGTTTGTAGGATTTTCGACCGAAATTTTTAGCCAATAATCATAACGATATTCGCTTAAAAAGTTTTTTTGGATAGTGATATCTTTTAAGGCAATAAACTTTTGTTTGTTAACATCTTGCAAAGGCGTTGTTGCTGTCGAATCAACCCAAAGCATAGTTTGATTGGTACAATCTAAAAAGCCAGTTTTCTCTAGTTTCGAATATAGTTTTACTTGTCCAAAAGTTGATTGTGAAATAAGCAATATTGTCAAAAGTCTAAACAGTATCTTTAGTAAAAGACATGGTTTTGATTGAATCAATATATTTATTCCTTTCACCATAAAATAAAAATCAATGTTATTCTAATTTTACTCATTTTACACTCAAACTGGCAAATAAATCACCACTTTTGTGCCGTTGGAACTTCCGTCGTGGAATTTTTTATCAATAATATTGATAGCTATATGCAGGTCATTTGTCAAACTCAACAAGTCTACACGCTCCTTGTTAATACTCATGCCCATTGATTGGTATTTGAGCGAATTTTTTCGGAGCAACGAAGCTTGTTCTCTCCCAATTCCATTATCGTCAATGCTTATAATAATTTGTTCTTTTTCTTCAATCACTCTTAATTTCAAGCTTCTATTTCCTTCTTTATTCATCAAACCATGCTTAATAGCATTTTCGATATAAGGTTGTAAAAGCATGGGTGGAATCAAAATTGTATCAGTGTCAATACCTACTTGAAGATTATAATCAAAAGTAAAATTCTCTTCAAATCTTAGTTTTTCCAATTTTATATAGAGTAGGCTTGTTTCTAACTCATCGGTCAATGAAATAAATTTTTCTTTAGAATGTTGTAAAATCGAACGCATTAAGGTCGAAAAGTCGGTCAAATATTCGGATGCATCTAATGAGCGATGTTGTAAAATATAGCTTTTAATAGAATTTAGGCTATTAAATACAAAATGAGGGTTTATTTGTGAACGCAAAGTACTTGATTCTGACTCTTTTACGGCTTTCATTAAGCGATTTCGCTCACGTTGTGTAAGCCAAGTTTTATAGCCTAAAGCGGTTGAAAAACAAAAAATTTCAATCAAAACCCCAACGTTAAAAGGAATACTCGGAGCTAATCGCATCAATACATTATCGGCAGGTTTTATAAGCAAAAGTTGCTCTAAAAAGCCGTAAATTGCTCCAATCATTAAAATAGTTGAACCAACCTGAATATATCGAACTACGCTTCCTTTTAGTTTAAATATTTCATAAATACCATACAAACCAAATAAAACAATGACTGGCTGGGTCAAAATCCAGACATATCCACCGAGCGAATAATCATGCAAAACAAAATTGATAAATGTATCTATCACTAACAAATTGCCAAGCACATAGCGTACATAAATAAGAATAATTTTACTGAATTTTGGAGCAATTTTGGGTAGTTCGAGGAATTCATTAATGAATAAATTATAAAATATATTGGTGAGAAGCAGATAAGTGTTGTTGTTCGAAGAAAATTTTAGCCAAGGCAAAAAACTGAAAAATATTTGCGTATAAGGCGAATGTTCGATTGCCCAAAAAGAGAAAAGTAGCAAAAAAATCAAGTATAATGAGTAATAAATATAATACTTTTTTCGCTCGACAGAAAATAAAATCAGCACATAGGTTGCTATAAAAAAAAGTACCGAAACATAAAATCCATCTTGTACCAAATAAAAATATTCATCAAAAAAAGCTCGAACTTTATCTTCGTATTCCCAACCATAACTAACAAACTTAGGTACTAATCTGAAATATAATTGAGGGTGTTCGGTTACTTTTACGAGAAATTGATATGTCTGTTTTGGCTCGAAAATCAGCGGTATATATTGCTCATCAAATCGGTAAGGACGCTCATCGGGAAGCCATTCTTGGCGAGCAATTTGTATTTTCTGATAACTACCAGTTGTTTTTCTAAAAACTACCATACTTTTATGCGTTCCTGTTGTAAACAAGACGTTTATAAGCGAATCAGTAGGATTTTGTACGGTTAATTTTAACCAAAAAGTATAGTTATTATAAACAAATGAAATTTGATGGAACTCAAAATTAGTTAGTTGTTTAAATACTTGCTTATCAATATCTTCTATTTGTAATTTACTGGTAGAATCAATAAAAAGTACGGTGTTTTTCGAACCATTGATGAAGCCTTCATCATTCAGTTTTTGAGAAAGAATAATTGCATCAGTTTTTTGAGCAAAACTGATGGTCAGACCAAGTAATTGGTTTAATATAAAGAGGAGAAATAACTTCAATTTAGTTCCGAATGGCTGAGTTTTTTATTTTCTGGATGAGTTTTGAATATAAAAAATTATGTTGCAGATTCTGAGAGTAATTGAACAACTCAGAACTCATCTAACCAAGTCCATCAGTTTTATACGATTAGCTCGTGAAACCTGCAAACTGACCCCATTATTCATTACAACGTAGCCACCTTCGCCTTTTACATATTTTTTTATATAGGCAAAATTGACCAAATAAGATTGATGGATTCGCACAAAAGGATGGTTGGACAATAGAGATTCCAAGTCTTTGAGCGTGCGAGAAATCAAGATTTTTTCTTTATTCGCCATATAGATTCTCGAATAATTACCATCAGCTTCGGCATAGATAATATCAATAATCGAAATAAATTCCAAGCCTTCAGCAGTTGGCACGGCAATATTGGGTTTATGATGTACGCCCCCTCGCATATTTGCTAAAAGTAAATCTAAATTTTGCAAATCAACTTGTTTGTGCTGTTTTTGTCGAACCTTATCTACTGCCCGAATCAATTTATCTTTCGAGACTGGTTTTAACAAATAATCAATGGCACAAAACTCAAAAGCAGTCAGAGCAAAGGCATCATAAGCCGTACAAAAAATAACTTCAAAATTGATTTTTGGAATTTTAAGTAAAAAATCAAAACCGTTAATTTGAGGCATACTGATGTCCAAAAAAATCATATCAGGCAACTGTGTTTCTAATACCTCAAAGGCTTTTTCGGCTGACTGGCACTTTGCCAAAACTTTCACATCGGGACAATAAGTTTGGAGTTCAATTTCGAGTGTATCCAGACAACCTTTTTCGTCGTCAATTAAGATTGCGGTAAGCATAGTTCGGCTATTTTCTGAAAAGTGAATCTACACATATTTCTTTAAAATATGAAATCATCGATAAAAACTAAACTTTTTTAGTTGATGAGAGGTTATAAAAGTATTAGAATTTGCTTAAAAACAAGCTAAATTAAAACCTCAATATTAAATCATTGTTGTTACAACAAATATTTTTCGGCAGATGATAGATTTTGGACTTTTTTTACTATTATTGTCACCGAATTACAAAATAATTCATCAGCAAATTCAGTAATTACAAAATAATTTTAATGTTTCTTATGGCTGGTACAGCAGAGATAATACTTGACGGTAAAACATACCAATATCCAACCATCGAAGGTTCGGAAGGTGAAAAAGCAATTGATATTGCCAAGCTCCGTGACGAAACGAGCTACATAACTATTGATAGTGGCTATAAAAATACTGGTGCAACCAAAAGTGCCATTACGTTTTTAGATGGAGAATTAGGAATCCTACGTTATCGTGGTTATTCGATAGAAGACCTTGCCGAAAAAGCTAATTTTCTGGAAGTTGCTTATTTGCTTATTTATGGAGAACTGCCAAACAAAGAGCAATATAATAAATTTGAGAACGATATTCGTACCCACACCATGGTAAACGAAGATATGCGTAGAATTTTTGATGGCTTTCCAGTAAATGCTCATCCAATGGGCGTAATGTCGTCGTTGGTAAGTGCGATGAGTGGTTTTTACCCAGATTCGTATGATGACAAAGCTCCTGACCGTACAGAATTACATATTATTCGTTTGTTAGCAAAGTTCCCAACTTTGGCAACATGGTGCTATAAAAAATCGCACGGACATCCTATCAACTACCCAAAAAACTCATTGGATTATTGCTCGAATTTCTTGAGTATGATGTTTTCATTGCCAGTAGAAGATTATCATGTTGACCCAGTTGTTTCGGCAGCAATTAATAAATTATTGATACTTCATGCCGACCACGAGCAAAACTGTTCAACTTCAACAGTACGTTTGGTAGGTTCGTCTAAAGCAAATATATATTCGTCAATTTCGGCTGGAATTTCGGCACTTTGGGGCCCACTTCATGGTGGAGCAAACCAAGAAGTGATAGAAATGTTGGAAGAAATCAAAGCAGATGGTGGCGATGTTATGAAATTTGTAAACAAAGCAAAAGACAAAAATTCAGGCTTCCGCTTGATGGGTTTTGGACATAGAGTTTACAAAAATTTCGACCCACGTGCTAAAATCATCAAAAAAGCTGCCGATGATATTTTAGCTAAATTGGGAGTAAATGACCCAGTTTTGGAAATTGCCAAAGGCTTGGAAGAAGCTGCTTTGCATGATGATTATTTTGTTTCCAGAAAATTATATCCAAACGTAGATTTTTATTCAGGAATCATTTATCGTGCCTTAGGAATCCCTACCAATATGTTTACTGTAATGTTTGCAATTGGTCGTTTGCCAGGCTGGATTGGTCAGTGGAAAGAAATGAGAGCTAACAAAGAGCCAATCGGTCGCCCACGTCAGATATACACAGGTGCAACTTTACGTCCGTTTGTTCCGATAGAAAATCGGTAGATAGGCTTTTAGTTATCAGTAAATAGTTACAAATTGTTTTGGTTAGAAAAAATTGACTGTCAATTTTTGCCGAAAAAGACACAAAAAATGGAAGTATTCTTGCTTCCATTTTTTGTGTTTAAAATCCTTACCAATCATCAGTTATAAAATTATCTTTTCGCCAAAATTCTTTGCATATATTTCCCTAAAATATCAAATTCTAAGTTTACTATACTTCCTACCGTCAATTGATGAAAATTGGTGTGCTCCCAAGTATAAGGAATAATGGCTACACTAAAACCATTATCTTTTGAATTAACAACCGTCAAACTCACACCATTGACACAAATTGACCCTTTTTCTACCGTAATATTATTGCTCGAAATATCGTATTCAAACGAAATTAGCCAGCTACCATTTTGGTTTTCAATGGCAGTGCAAATACCTGTTTGGTCAACGTGCCCTTGTACAATATGCCCATCAAAACGTCCATGGGCGGGCATACAGCGTTCAAGATTGATTTTGTCGCCGATTTTTAATTTTCCTAAATTAGTCTTTTTCAAAGTTTCATCAATGGCAGTAACTTTATAGAATGATGAATAATTTTCTGTTGATAATTGACTATTGTTGACTGACTCTAAACTGATAACTGTCAAACAAACGCCATTGTGTGACACACTTTGGTCAATTTTGAGTTCGTGAGCGATGGCTGATTCAAAAGTGAAAGTTAGGTTTGTGCCCTCTGTTTCAATAGTGATCACTTTTGCTACTGATTCTATGATTCCTGTAAACATGAATTTTGTTTTTTGAGGTGCGAATAACGTAAATTCAGTTGTGAAAAAGAATAGTTTTTGTGTAAATTTACTAAAAAGTAACGTTTCTGAAATTTTAATAGAAAACAGCAATCACAATGTTTAAAAACAAATTTTTTGTAATTATTTTCATTTTTGGCATATTCGGAATTATATTCTATTCGCTGAGTAGTTCTGAAAGTTATCTCGAAACTGTCGTAAAACAAAGAGCAACATTCGAGCAAAACTTAATGCAAGAAAAAGATTCCCCCATAAAAAATTTAAAAGATTTTTCGGGAATTAAATATTTTGAAGCAGATAAAAACTTTATAGTTGATGCTGATTTTAAGGCTATTGCCTCATCAGAAAAAGGAATGATTTTGATGACCGACAGCACACAAAGTGAAATGAAAAAGGCAGGGAATGTCACTTTTTCGATTGATGGAAAATCGTTTACTTTAAGCCTTTTTGACGAGGGAGACATCTTTCTATTACCATTTAGAGATTTGACAAATGGCAAGGAAACCTACGGTGGCGGACGTTTCATTAATATTAATAAGGATAAATTGCAAGCCAATAAAATTGAAATAGATTTTAATAATGCCCACAATTTTTACTGTGCATACAACGAAAATTTTATATGTCCGATTCCTCCAAAAGAAAATTTTGTGGGTGTCACAATTAGAGCGGGGGAGAAGAAGTATAAGGAGTAATATTCTAACATCAAACCAATTCATCAAACAAAACCGAAAAAATCAATGAAAAAACACTTTATTAAAACATTTATCTTGTTGTTTATCAGTATTTTAGCTTTTTCGCAAGACCTAAAAACCATCGAAATATTTACTGCTGGAATGGAGAAAAAGGAAGGTTTCCTAAATTTTTACTGGAATGCAAAAGATGGTAAAATTTGGCTTGAAATTGATAAATTTGATACTGAATTACTATATTATTCATCGTTGGCACAAGGTGTCGGTTCGAATGACATTGGTCTTGACCGAGGGAAATTGGGGCAAGAGCATGTTGTGAAATTTCAGCGTTTGGGTAATAAAATCTTAATGATTGAACCAAATTATGCTTATAGAGCTATTTCAAATGACCCTTTAGAAAAGCGTGCGGTTGACGAATCTTTTGCTAAATCAGTGCATTTTGGTTTTGAAATAAAAGCTGAAAGTAATGGAAAAGTTTTGGTTGATTTGACACCTTTCTTATTGCAAGATGCAGTTGGTGCAGCTCAAGATATTACTCGTACTAAACAAGGGAATTATAGATTGGATGCTTCAAGAAGTGCAATTTATTTGCCTCGCTCAAAAAGTTTTCCTAAAAATACAGAGTTTGAAACAATCATTACACTTACTGGTGAAAATACAGGGCAGTACCTCAGAGAAGTTGTGCCTACAGCTGGGATCGTAACGATGAATCAGCACCATTCTTTTGTAGAATTGCCAGATTTGACTAAAAACGAGTTCAAAGCTAGAGAATTTGACCCACGAATTGGCTACGGCGGTATAGAATATTTTGATTATGCAACGCCTATCAGTCAGCCAATTATGAAACGTTATGTTTCTCGCCATCGCTTAAAAAAGAAAGACCCAACTTCGATTATGAGTGAGGCAGTTGAGCCCATTGTCTATTTTATGGACCCAGGAGCTCCCGAACCTATTCGTTCGGCTTTGATGGAAGGTGCAGCTTGGTGGAATCAGGCATACGAAGCAGCTGGTTATAAAGATGCTTTTCAAGTGAAATTGCTCCCAGCCGATGCCGACCCGATGGATATTCGTTATAATTTGATTCAATGGGTGCATCGAAGTACGCGTGGTTGGTCTTATGGTGCGAGTGTCATTGACCCTCGAACAGGCGAAATTTTGAAAGGAAAAGTAACTTTAGGTTCATTGCGTGTTCGTCAAGATTTTCTGATTGCACAAGGTTTCCTTGGCAATTACGAAACAGATTCCTCGAAAGTAAAAGAAATTACGCAAATGTCAATCGATCGATTGAAGCAATTAGCAGCCCACGAGGTTGGTCATACTTTAGGATTACCCCACAACTATATTTCGAGCATTGCGGGACGTGCTTCGGTTATGGATTATCCACATCCATTGGTTGATTATGCCAATGGGAAATTTGATTTATCTCGTGCTTACGCCATGGGAATCGGTGATTATGACAAGGCTTCAATAATATGGGGTTACCAAGATTTTCCTTCAAATGTTAACGAAAAAGTAGAATTAGAGAAAATTGTACATAATACTCTTCGCAAAGGTTTACGTTTCTTGACAGACCAAGATGCTCGTCCAGAAGGTTCGGTGAGTCCGACTACGCATTTGTGGGACAATGGTGCTGACCCGATTACGGAACTAAAAAGAGTGATGGAATTACGTAGAATTGCTTTGAGAGATTTTACCGAAAAGAAGATTACAAAGGCAACTCCAATGGCAAATTTGGAAGAAGTTTTAGTGCCAATGTATATGTACCATCGTTTTCAGGTGGAAGCTACGTCAAAGGTTTTGGGCGGAGCAGATTACAATTTTGCTTTACGTGGCGATGGACAAATGGTTTATGAGCCAGTGCCAGCTATTAAGCAGCGTGAGGCATTTAGTGCTCTGATGAGTACACTCACGGCTGAGTTTTTAGCTGTACCAGACCATATTTTAAAGATGATTCCTCCAAGAGCATTTAGATTTGAAGCCAATCCAAGAGAAACTTTCAAGCGTCATACAGGACTTGCCTTCGACCCACTTGCTCCTGCCGAAGCTGCCGCAGGTTTGACATTGAGAATGATACTAAATCCTGAGCGTTGTTCGAGATTGATAAGTCAGAAAGTGCTGAAATCGGATTTGCCAACTTTTGCCGAAATTTCGAGCGAAATGACCAAAAAACTATGGAAAAAAACAGGAATGTTTAGTAATAATAGTTATTACGCTCAAATTGACCGAATGGTAGCCATGCAGTTTCTTGACCAATTAATGAAACTTGCCAATAATAAAGAAACAACAATGGATGTAAGGTCTAATGCTTACGGAGCGATTGATGACATTAAAAGTTGGATAAAATTTTCAAATGTTGATGGAGCTGGTTTTGCTCGATTGACCTTATTGAAAATAAAGCAATTTGAAGAAAACCCAGAAGCGACAATTTCATCGACTGCACTTACACCGCCTGATGGCCAGCCAATTGACTCAGGTTATGACTGGTTGGAAGCTGAGTGTGATTGGAAGTAAAAAAAGTGTGCTGTATAAAAACGGCGTTTCAAAATTCTTTGAAACGCCGTTTTTATATAAAATTTACCTAATTTCTTTCCTCGCAATTGCTCCTAATTCTTGCCAAGTCAAATCAAAACTAATTGAACCATAGGCGTATGCCGCAGCTTCATAAGGATTATATAAAAACACTAAACCATTTTTTGTAACCGCAATATTGGTAGGTAAAAAGAATGGACTTCCCCAGAAATAGTCAGTTTTGTTAAACTCAAAATTATTGTCTTTGGTAAATGCCTTTTGTGTTTTTTCAAATTTCAATTCTGCAATTTTCTTCAAAGCTGTCGTGTCCGAAACAATATCGGTCAGTTTGAGTAAATCGCCCGTTTGGGCATTAAAATTCAAATAAGTTATATTTGAGTTGCCGTGAGCTCCACCAGTAAATGTAAAAACTTGATAATAAATAGAAATAACTTTGGGCGAAATCAGAAGCGTATCACCTGTGCCATCGTAGTCCCAACCAATTGAAGCTTGGTCCACATTTTCTTTTGCCAAGTCTTCAAATTCTTTTAAAAACCCTCTGGCGAGTGCTTCAATCGAACCTGTTTTTGTTGTTTGAACGGTATCATCCATGCTAAACATCTGGTCTTTAACCATTTGCTCAATTTGAGTGTTTATTTTTGTCATCACAGCCTCATCACCACCCGAAAGTTTTGGATAATTGATGGAAATGCTCGAAATCGTAGTATCCCCTTCTTTAGAAATCATTGGCGGTGATTCGAGTTTATAGGTAATGCTATCAACTTTGATAGTTGCAGCAGTTTCTGTTGTTTGAGTGTCTTTGGTGCTTTGACAAGCCATAAAAACAGTTGAGCATAAAAATAATAGGAAGAGGTTTTTCATTAACATTTGGTTTTAAATTTATGGGAAGTAATTCGAAAATTATTGATAATAACTCCAATTTGAGCAACTGAGGTATTACTCAGGTGTACTATACAATTCTACTTTAGAAATAATGGGTTTGGCAAAAGCCTCATCAAATGCAATTCTGAATTCTTTTGCGGTAGTTTTTTGAAAATAAACAATTTTTTTATTCCCAATAGTACTTGCAGAAGTTACATTTTTCCACGTACCATTTTCTTTTACTTGAATGAAAAACTTCTTTACTCGTTGTCCATAGCGAATATATTCTTTTATTACCAAACAATTGAAAGTTTGAGGTTTAGTTAGTGTTATATCGTAAGTATCTTTGCTGAAATTCTTCGTAAATGTTCCAACCGTTAATAAATTATTCTTGAAATACTCTCCTCTTAGTTTTTTGAAATCCATCAATGCTTTTTCATCATTTTCGTGAATTAGCCCACGGCTATCAACAGGGAGATTTAACAAAAGATTAGAGCCACGGCCAACAGATTTGTTCCAAATATTCATTAAATCTTTATCAGTTTTTACTTTCTTGTCTTCATTTTTATGATAAAACCAACCTGGACGAATTGAAACGTCACATTCGGCTGGAATCCAGTGTGTGCCGTGTTCGTCTCCTACATTGAGATGTGCAGGTTTGTCATAAGCAGGGAAAAGTTCATTTCCGTTAATGGTATTCCAGTTAGTTTCTCCTGCAAAACCATTCTCGTTGCCTACCCAACGAATATCAGGTCCTGCATCGCTGAAAATTAGGGCATGAGGTTGGTAAGTTCTGACGGTTTTATTGAATAGTGGGAAATCATAGACTTGTTTTTTGCCATTTGGACCTTCACCATTTGCTCCATCAAACCAAACTTCAAACAAATTGCCATATAGAGTTGTCACTTCTTTAAGCATATTTACATATACTTGGTTGTATTCGGGCGTGCCATAAGCTGGGTGATTTCTGTCCCATGGAGAAATATAAATGCCCATTTTCAAGCCATATTCTTTGCAAGCTGCCGATAATTCCTTCAAAATGTCGCCTTTGCCTGCCTTCCATTTTGATTCTCTCACGGTATGCTTAGAATATTTACTTGGATACAACGCAAAGCCGTCGTGGTGTTTAGCAGTAATAATAATGCCTTTCATTCCAGCCGCCTTGCAGATTCTTGCCCATTGACGACAGTCCAATTGTTTAGGGTTGAAAATCTCTTCTTTTTCAGTGCCATCGCCCCATTCTTTATCTGTAAAAGCATTAGGTCCGAAATGAATAAAAGCATAATATTCTAATTTATGCCAATTAAGTTGGTCGGTCGAGGGAGTAACTCCGTAGGGTTTTGGTGTTTGGGCAAAAATAGAATTTGCTAAAAAGCAAAAGAGAATAATTTTTTTCATGAATGATTATAGTTGGATTATTGTAGGTTATTTGTGTGCTGAAAAGCCAATTAATGGTGGGTCGTTAAAAAAAACGTCCCAATATTCAGTGTCGCTTACTTTTTCATCTAAAAAGGGGCCCTCCCACTGGAAGTTTTTGAAACCTGATGCTAAAAAGCAATCTTCGTAAGTTTTCGGACTTAGATAATAATTATTAAAACTAAACTCTGTACCATCGGTATTATAAATGACATACCTAACGAAATCACCTTCTTCTCTTGTTGAGGTACTTTCTTTTATAAAACCATATTCTTTATAATTGGCATAATTTTTTAGATTATTCATCGGATTATCATTAAAACCGATGAGTTTGCCATTCGGTTTTAAATTTGTGTATATCGCTTCGCACATCTGTAATAACTCTTCTTTGTTTCGAGCATAATTTAGTAAATACATGCACATAACGACATCAAAATCGTCAATTTTTCCCAAATTTAGGGCATCATTTACTAAATACTGGCATCCAATCGGATTTTTCCTTTCTTCTTCTTCTGCCAATTTTATCATTTCTGCTGATAAATCTAAGCCAATAATTGTAGATGCACCCAATTGTTTTATTTTTCGAGTATAAATACCTTCTCCACAAGCCAAGTCTAATACTTTTTTGCCAAAAATATCGCCTGTTAATTTTAAAAGCGTGTATTCTTCAATACATTTTCTGAACCCCAACTGCTTGGAGTTTTTGTACTGCTCGGCTATTTTATCGTAAGAGTTATCATTCATGGCTTTCTTTGTTAAGGGTTGATTTTTTGAAAGAGTTGTAAAGTTTAACTATTAATTTAACAGCTCACAAATATAACAGACAACTTTTTAATTAAATATAGTAGGGATTTTAAAAACTTCAATTTGATAATTTAGCCAATTGAAAATCTAAAAAATTACATTCGCTTTATAATTTCCAAAATTGATTGCATTTCAAATTTTAATAAAAGGTAACCAATTTCTACAAAAAAGACGTTGCACCGAAATTTCATTGATGCAACGTCTTTATAAAATCGTTTTTGAATTTTTTTACGGCAATATCAAAGCATAACCCATATTCTGAAAAGTAGTAAAAGTAATCAATGCCGATTGTGCTACTTTAATATTTTCATTGCGTGGTTCATCTACCATTTTTCTTGCACGAAGCGACTGCCCGCACACATAAAAACGCACACCATTTTTTGCTAATTCATTGATTAAAAAAGTATTAGGATTAGCTACACCAAACTTTTTCTTATAAGCCTCATCTGTCATAATATAAGGAGTTCCTGTAAAATGGAAGACGGCAACTACCGATAAATTTTCTCTCGGAATACCTGCATCAATATGTAAATTTACCAAACGGGCCAATTTGTCAAGACTTGAATTAATCGAATCGGGCTTATCAGATGCCTTTGAGAGGTCAACAATGATTTTGTATTCCATCTTTTTATCAGCCACTGGGCTTGCCTCTGGCACATCAAACATTCCACCGCCACTTTTAATGACAGGAAATTTCTTTTGTTGAGCAAAAACTATGTGTCCAAAAAGGGAAAAGAAACAGATAATAAGTAGCTTTTTCATTTTTATAATGAATTTTGATAGTTAAAAAAAAGCCCTCCCCGTCGGGGAGGGCTGAGGCTGTTAAATATCTATTTTTGCATATTTTGCATTTCGCTCAATAAACTCACGTCGTGGAGCAACTTCGTCGCCCATCAACATTGCAAAAAGATGATCTGCTTCTACTGCCGATTCAACGGTTACTTGTTTCAAAGTACGCTTCTCAGGTCGCATAGTAGTTTCCCAAAGTTGCTCAGGGTTCATTTCTCCTAAACCTTTATATCGTTGAATACCCACATTTTCTTCTTTGCCACTTCCTGCCAAGCGTTTTACTGCGATTTCACGCTGTTCTTCTGTCCAGCAATATTGTTCTTCTTTGCCTTTTTTAACTAAATACAAAGGTGGTTGAGCGATATAAATGTAGCCTTTATCAATCAATTCTTTCATGTAGCGATAGAAAAACGTCAAAATCAAAGTTCTGATGTGACTACCATCAATGTCTGCATCGGTCATAATGATAATTTTATGATAACGAAGTTTGTCTATATTCAAAGCACGCTCATCACCGTCTCGTCCAATTTGGACACCCAAAGCGGTGAACATATTTTTTATTTCTTCGTTTTCATAAATTCTATATTCTTGGGCTTTCTCCACATTCAGAATCTTACCACGTAAAGGCAAAATTGCTTGAAATGCACGGTTTCGCCCTTGTTTAGCAGAGCCACCCGCCGAATCTCCCTCAACCAAATAAACTTCACAAATTGTAGGGTCAGACTCCGAGCAGTCGGCCAACTTTCCTGGTAAGCCACTACCAACCAAAACATTTTTACGCTGCACCATTTCACGGGCTTTTTTGGCGGCAATACGTGCTTTAGCTGCCAAAATTACCTTTTCTACAATGATTCTGGCTTCTCTTGGATGCTCTTCTAAGTAATTTTCAAGCATTTGAGAAACACATGAACTTACGGCTGTCGTAACTTCACTATTACCCAATTTGGTTTTAGTTTGTCCTTCAAATTGTGGCTCTTGTACTTTCACCGAAATTACTGCTGTCAGACCTTCACGAAAGTCATCGCCACTAATTTCTATTTTTTCTTTTGCCAAAATACCAGACTTCTCTGCATAACTTTTCAAAGTACGAGTCAAAGCCATACGGAAGCCAGAAACGTGAGTTCCGCCTTCGTGGGTATTAATATTGTTTACAAATGAAGATACGTTTTCGCTATAACCAGTATTATAAAGCATGGCTACATCAACAGGAACACCATCTTTGCTTCCTTCCATAAACATTGGCTCAGGAATCAAACGCTCACGACCAGCATCTATATACGAAACAAATTCAGCCAAACCACCTTCCGACTTAAATGTATCTGTAAGAGGTTCGCCTTTCTCGTCAATTTCACGCAAATCTTTTAAAATAAGTGAAATTCCTTTATTTAAGAAAGATAATTCACGCAAACGATTGGCAACCGTTTCATATTTATATTCGGTTACTGTAAAAATCGTATCATCGGGTTTGAAGGTAACCAATGTTCCAGTATCGTCGGTTGTGCCAATTTCACGTACAGGATAAAGTGGTTTTCCGATGCTATATTCTTGCTCAAAAATCTTTCCTTCTCTACGAACTTCCACTCTAAAAGCTATCGAAAGTGCATTTACGCAGGAAACCCCCACACCGTGCAAACCTCCCGAAACTTTATAAGTGTCTTTGTCAAATTTACCACCAGCGTGAAGTACCGTCATTACGACTTCCAAAGCAGATTTTTTCTCCTTTGCCATCATTCCTGTCGGAATTCCACGACCATTATCTTTTACTGTTACCGAATTATCTTCATTGATAGTCACATTAATCGTATCACAATGTCCAGCAAGGGCTTCATCAATGGAGTTATCCACAACTTCCCATATAAGATGATGGAGACCTTTTACACTAATATCACCAATGTACATAGCGGGACGCTTCCTTACTGCCTCTAATCCTTCTAGCACCTGAATATTTTCGGCACCGTAATCTGACCTTGATTTTTGAGGCTCAACGCCTTCCTGATTTTCTGCCATAATTTATTTTTTATGATTTTTACATAACAGATTTTGTCTGCTTATTATTTACTAACTTTGATACTCACAGTTTTTTGTGTAATTTAGATGTAAAGATACACATTTTTATCGAAATTTGAAAATAATTACTGAACATTACTGACATAAATTATTGATTGTTTATGCGATATTTTATCTGTGAAAGTTTAGCAAATTTTTGATATTTACTTACGAAAAAAAACAAAATATGAAGAAATTAATTATTCTTATTTTAATATTAACTTCTTGTAAGTCAACGTTTTATGTGGTGAGACACGGTGAAAAAGTTGATAATTCGGCAAATCCTCAATTAAGTGGATTAGGTCAAGAAAGAGCCGAAAATTTGAAAAAAGAATTGTTTGATAAAGGTATTTCGGCTATTTATTCGACCAATTATTTGCGTACCCAAAATACGGCTCAACCATTAGCAGATGCGAGAGGTATTTTAACTCAAATTTATGCCGCTAGTCCTGCCGATTCGATGCGAGTTTTTATTGAAAAACTGAAACAATTGAAAGGAAAAAATGTATTAGTAGTGGGGCATAGCAATACAACAAAATATGTAGTTAATGGGCTTTTTGAGCGTGAAACTTTGACAAATGATATTCCTGACAACGACTTTGACAATATGTATATTATTGAAAGAGTGTTTTTCCCAGTCAGAAAAATGCGTTTCTTTGCAAAGACTTACGGAAAAACTTCGCCTCAATAACATCTTTTGGTCAAGTTTTTGCGTTTACATAGAATACATGATTTTTTTAATGAGAAAAAAACGTGTTTTTTTACATTCACTCATTCAACATTCACTCATTAAATGATGAAAAACCTTCGCAGATTTACTTTAATTGCCTTAGCTATCGTTACAATTCCTTTTGTAGCCTTCAAATATGACGACCGCTATTTCGAGATAGCTAAAAACTTGGATATTTTCGCTACCATGTTTAAAGAGCTTAATGCTTATTATGTAGATGAAATCAATCCAAATAAAGCCATGCGTTTGAGTATCGAATCTATGCTCAAGCAACTCGACCCATACACGAATTTCTATCCCGAAGACGACATCGAAGATTATATGACCATGACAACAGGGAAATATAATGGAATCGGGGCAACGGTTTCGCACCGAGATAACAAACATGTGGTTGTGATGATATACGAAGGTTCGCCAGCCGATAAGGCAGGAATGAAAATAGGAGATGAGATTTTAAAAGTTGATGGCGTGGACGTAGTTTCTCGAAAAGGAGTTGATATTGGTCGCTTAATGAAAGGGCAAACTGGTACAACTGTAAAAATGTCGGTAAAACGTTTTGGGCAAAATTCGCCTTTAGATTTAGTCGTTGGGCGTGATATTGTGAAAACATTAAATGTGCCTCATTCGGGTATGATAAATGATGAAGTTGGTTACATTCAACTTAACGATTTTACTGCTACCGCTGCCAAAGAAGTAAAATCTGCTTTTTCAGATTTGAAAGGGCAAGGTATGAAGAAACTGATTTTGGATTTACGTGGTAATCCAGGCGGATTATTAAATATGTCGGTCGAAATCTGTAATGCGTTTTTGCCAAAAGACCAAATGATTGTGGAAACTCGTGGAAAAGTCGCCGAATGGAACCATAAATACATGGCTTTGGATACGCCTTTGGATACTGAAATGCCAATAGTGGCACTTATCAATAGCCAAAGTGCATCGGCTGCCGAAATCGTAAGTGGAACGCTTCAAGATTATGACCGTGCGGTTTTGATAGGGCAGCGTTCGTTTGGCAAAGGTTTAGTACAAACCACCCGTGATTTGAGCTATAATACCAAAATGAAAATTACAACTGCTAAATATTACATCCCCAGTGGACGTTGTATTCAAGCATTAGATTATAGCCACCGCAACGCTGATGGAAGCGTAGGGCGTGTGCCAGATTCTTTAAAAACAGCATTTAAAACAAAAAATGGGCGTACGGTTTATGATGGTGGTGGAATTGACCCCGATATAAAAACAGAAGTACCAATGATGGCTGCTGTAACGGTTAATTTGCTTCAAAAAAATGTAATATTCGATTATGCTACAAAGTATTATTTTGAACACGTTAATCAAAAGCCAAAAGAAAAATTCACTTTACAAGAGTCTGAATATCAAGACTTTGCAAATTGGTTGAAAGGTAGAGACTTTACTTATTCAACTGGAATGGAGCGTAACTTAGATAATTTGGAAGCCTCGGCAAAGAAAGAAAATTCATTAGATTTAGTGCAAGAACAAGTAAAATCTTTGCGAGAAAAAATCAATCAAGGCAAGCAACAAGACTTAATTAAAAACAAAGAAGATATAAAAGAGCAATTAGAAGCTGAAATTTTGAGCCGTTATTACTACCAAAAAGCAATGAAATTTGTTGCCTTCGACCGTGATAAAGAAGTGCAAGAAGCCTTAAAATTATTTAAAGATTTACCACGCTATAATGCAATTTTGAAAGGAAAATAATTGTAGAGGCATATGTCATACACCTAATTGTCAATAAATTTGCTTTTTTTTCAGAAAAGCAATACAATCTTTTTGATTTTGTTGTATTTTTGCAAGGTTAAAAATTTAAACTACATACGATTATGTTCGGTTATCAATATCCTACTTGGGTTCCAATTATGTTTTTCGTTGTTTTATTAGTTGCATCTTTTGCCGTTGGCAAATGGTTAGTAAAAAATGACAGAGATTATAAAGGATTCTAAAATGAGTGTAGCGTGCTGAGTGAAATTTACAGAATTTAGAGTGTTTTTTTTCAACTCTAAACTCTGTATTATAAACTCATCAAAATATTCCTTCTTCTAAGTGAAGAATTTTACTTTTTGGTAGTTTTTTTGCCAAAAATCTGGCTACAATACTACTTCTTGTGCCGTTTGAACAAGCAACTATGATTGTCTCGTAGCTCTCTAGTTCTACTAATCTTTCTGTAAGTTCATGTGGTGGAATATTGATTCCTCCGATATTGAAATCTGCAAATTCTGAAACTTCTCTTACATCTAGAAGTGCCGTTTTTGGCTCAGAAAGAATACTTTCTAAGTCACTTTGAGCTATTTCGGTGAAGTCGGGCATTGGCTTTTTTATTCCAAACCTGTAAGATTTCTTTCAGACGGAGTCCACTTAAAACTTACAGGTTTTTACGTCAAAAATTCTCACTTATAGAGTGCCTCACGTTGAGCTTTGATTTTTTCGTCGGTCAAGTAACCATCAAAATCAATCAATTTGTCCAAACAACCTTTCGGTGTCAATTCGATTACACGAGTTGCAACTGTTTGTGTCAATTGGTGGTCATGGCAAGTAAATAGAATGTTACTTGCAAAATCTTCCATTCCTTTATTGAGGGCTTGAATAGATTCCAAGTCTAAGTGGTTGGTTGGCTCGTCGAAAAGTAAAACATTTGCTCCCGAAAGCATCATTCTCGAAAACATACAACGTTGTTTTTCTCCACCCGACAATACCGTACATTTTTTCAAAGCCTCTTCGCCCGAAAACAACATTCTACCCAAAAATCCACGAATAAAAGTTTCATCTTTATCTACCGAATATTGTCTAAGCCAATCAACCAAATCAAGGCTGCCATCAGAGAAATATTCTGTATTTTCATTGGGCAAATAAGTGCTGGTTATTGTGATTCCCCACTTGAAAGTACCGCTAAATGCTTGTTTTTCGCCAGAAAGAATAGAAAATAGTGCAGAAACAGCCAAACCATCTTTACTTAAAAAAGCAATTTTTTCGTTTTTTGCCACTTGAAAAGTTAAATTTTTGAACAAATATGTGCCATCTTCTAACTTGTAACTCAAATTCTCGACCATTAAAATTTGATCGCCAACTTCACGCTCAGGTTTAAAACCGATGTAAGGATATTTACGAGATGATGGCTGAATTTGTTCAATATTCAACTTCTCAATCATTTTCTGACGAGCAGTTGCTTGTTTAGACTTTGCAACGTTGGCAGAAAAACGACGAATAAATTCTTCTAATTCTTTCTTTTTCTCTTCCGCTTTTTTGTGTTGGTCAGATTTTTGACGAGCAGCTAACTGACTTGATTCGTACCAGAAAGAGTAATTTCCACCATATATCGAAATTTTCTTGTAGTCAAGGTCAGCAATATAAGTACAAACATTATCCAAGAAATGTCTATCGTGAGAAACCACAATTACTGTGTTTTTGCAGTTCATCAAGAAACCTTCGAGCCACAAAATTGAATCAATATCTAAGTTGTTGGTCGGCTCATCGAGCAATAAAATATCAGGATTTCCAAACAATGCTTGTGCCAACAAAACTTTCACTTTATCCGAAAGATTCATGTCAGCCATAAGCGTATAGTGCGTATCTTCCTTAATTCCTAAGCCAGAAAGTAATGATGCGGCATCAGATTCGGCATCCCAACCATTCATATCGGCAAATTCGGCTTCTAATTCGGCAGCCCGATTTCCGTCTTCTTCGGTAAAGTCTTCTTTGGCATAAATGGCATCTTTCTCCACAATGATTTGCGATAAACGCTCATTTCCTCTGATAACTGTATTCAAAACTATTTCATCATCAAAAGCATTTTGATTTTGATTCAAAACTGACATTCTTTCACCTGGATCCATGCTCACATTGCCAGATGTAGGCTCAATTTCCCCCGAAAGAATTTTTACAAATGTAGATTTTCCAGCACCATTTGCTCCAATAAGACCATAAACGTTGCCAGACGTAAATTTGAGATTTACCTCTTCAAAAAGAGTTCGTTTACCAAAACTAAGTGAGATATTTGAGACTGTAAGCATTTCTTTTAATTATGAGTTATGAAGGGGTCACCTTAACGATTATGAGTTTTGAATTTTATCTATATTCATAGGGAGGAAACCACAATCCTATTTTGTTTTTTGTAAATAATAAACGGATAGTTGGAGTTTTAAAGCCAATCTATTAATAGCCTTGAGTTTTAAAACCAAAACAGCCTATTAAAATATTCCCTCATCGGCAAAGCTAAAATAGCCATTATCGCTAAAAATGAGGTGGTCAAGCACTGGAATATCAAGCATTTTGCCTGATTCTTTTACTTTTTTTGTTAAATCTTTGTCAGCTTGACTTGGTGTTAAGTTTCCCGAAGGATGATTATGAACTAAAATTATTGACGAAGCCAAATGTTCAATAGCGGCTTTGAAAATTATTTTTGGATCGGCTACAGTACCTGCTACGCCTCCGATACTTATTTGTTGAGGTCTGATAATTTCATTGGCACGGTTCAATAATAAAACCCAAAATTGTTCGTGCGATAAGTCCATCAAATGAGGGCGAATAGCTTCGTAGGCATCTGAAGATGAACTAACTTTTGTTTTTTTTGTCACTTCGCTGTCTTTTCTTCTTCGTCCCAATTCCAATGCCGAGGCTATAGAAATGGCTTTTGCATCTCCAATACCCTTAAACTTAATTAAGTCATTGATACTCAGTTTAGCAAGTTCGTTGAGATTATTATTGACACTTTGTAAAATCAATTTCGACAAGTCAACGGCTGATAAATCTCTTGAACCAGAACCTATCAAAATGGCAATTAGCTCGGCATCTGAAAGTGCCGCTTTGCCTTTCATCATGAGTTTTTCACGTGGTCGGTCTTCTTCTGCCCATGAAAGAATGTTGCTAATCATTGTATCAAGATACGAGATGTGAGATACTGGGTTTGAGATTTAAGACACGGAATTTGAGATAGTTAGCAAGAATAATAGAGAATATGTTTTTATTCTTGTATCTCAAATTTTATATCTAAACAAAAAATGCTCACGGAGAAACTTGTTTCCATGAGCAAAATATTGAATTTTGTGCGGTCGTTCTGTTGAACGGCACTACACAATTATGCTGCTAATCCAGCGATATGCTTTGCTAAACCTGATTTCAAGTTTGCTGCTTTATTTTTGTGGATAACGTTCTTACGAGCTAATTTATCCAAAGCCGAAGCTGCTGTTTTGAACAATTCTGTAGCGGC
>NZ_JAYWCU010000070.1:0-4444 GCF_043780375.1 Emticicia sp.
TATAAACGACTGAAAAACAAATTTTCCCACCAAAAAAATTACCTATGCTGTCACCGTCAATTGCTCAAATCCGTCAAAAGGAAAAAGAAGAAGTTAAAATACGTAAAATTGCTATTCACACTTTACTTAAAAAACTCAGTAAAAATAGAGGCTGGAAAAAGGCTTTTCTAACTAAAAATCCAATGTTTAA
Organism: Emticicia sp.; assembly: GCF_043780375.1. Classification (GTDB taxonomy): domain Bacteria; phylum Bacteroidota; class Bacteroidia; order Cytophagales; family Spirosomataceae; genus Emticicia. The sequence goes on from NZ_JAYWCU010000070.1 coordinate 191, forward strand.
TAATAATGTCGGAATTACCATGATTACAAATGCCCATACTGGTAGAGTTTCCGACCTTCATTTCATGAAAGCCCTCGAAGCATTCGATAAATCTGTACAAACCGAGCAACCAGATTGGTATAAAATTACACAATAAAACGCAACTATTTTTCAATGGGAACGACTGTATTAATTCAAATATCAATCAATGATTTGCAGGATATGCTTCAAAATGCCATCAAGTCTGGGGTCAATGAGGCACTCCAATCTAAGCAAGTTATGGTTGCTCGAACCAAAATATCTCGGCAGGAGGTAGCAACCATGTTGAATGTCAGCCCTGACTATGTGTATCAACTGACCAGCAACAAGGAAATTCCTTTTCATAAACCTGGCAAAGCGGTGATTTTCTATAGAGAAGAAATTGAAGAATATATCTCAAAAAAGAAGTAAGAAACCTTAAAAATATCGAAATTATGAAAGTCAATTACGGATATTTGTGCCAATGGCTCGTTTTTTTACCTATTCTTATACCTATTTTTATAGTTTGTGGATTATTCAAAATGATTCTCATTATGATTGAAATTATCAAAAATGATATTATTGAAACCTCAATTATACTATGATAAGTACCGATAAAAACATGAGCGATTTTGAGGATATTATCTTCAATTTTCGGGCATACGCCATTCAAAATGAAGTGGATTGTCAGGCTGCTTTGGTTGATTTTCAATTATCAAAAGAATTAATTGACACTTTAATTGAGTTTAAAGCAATGGTTTTAAAGGAAATCGTAGAAACTGACCAGCACCAAATGACTCAATTCGCTTTTGAATTTCTGATTCAATCATTGACAAAAAACAACATTAATTTATTTACTAAAATCATTACTTATACAGCAACAAATCAAGCACCAATTTTTTAAAATATTAGAAAAATTATGAAAAAGCATCTACACCTAAACTGCCACAGTCCTCCTTAAAAATCCACCATATTTTTGGGTTTTAGCATTGATAGCTACAATGCTAAAACCCACTCCGCAAGCTGCATAAAATGCAAGTGATAAATATTTATTGCCCAAATTTTGGGCATTTTTTACCGCCCCGATACCATGTTATTCGGTTAGGGATTCTCGACTAAAAAACTTTTTAATAAAAAAGCGTTATTCAAAGCGTAAACCCTTATTCAAACAATTATTCTGATAACGTTATCACTTGTCGTTAATCAGAATAACGTTAATCAGATAACGTTAAAGGCGGCTTTGGTTTTTTGTTAAGGGGAAGAAAAATAGGTTTAATCCAAAAAAATAAAACATGAATAGAAATTCAAATCAACAAAGACCAAGAGCGTTCAAGTTTATTGGGGATAGGCAAAATGCCACTTATCGTTGTGAAATTTATCTTCGACCAGAGCATTGTTATAGCAATGTAAATGGCGACGGTGCGGTTATGTTTGATGGTTATTCAAAACATAAATTCCATGATGAACCGAAAGATAAAGAGCGATGTCTGTCTAATTTTGTGCAGCGAATTGTTGCCAACGGTTATTTAGAAAAGTCTTATTATATCTCATTTTGTACGAATAGAAACATTGGCAAAAGTCAAGATGAATTATTGATTGAGTTCAACCCTTTGCAAAGTGAAAAATTTATTATTGCTCATGGAGCTGTGCAGACCTATTTTATTTTGGGTGATTATTTGAAAAACCTGAAAGAAATTAAACTAAATACTCCTGAATTTAAGGAGTTAAAACCAAGCTATCCTGCCAATAATAGAGCCTCAGAATTGGAGCTTTTCCGAATGTATAAAAATCGTTTTGCAACAAAAGAAGAATTAGTAGAGCATTGTAAAAACTTGAAAGGACGAAAGTTTCCACAGGGAAGAATAGAAGGTTTTTATTATGCCTATTTGGCAGCGTTTTCGTTTCAGTAGGTTTGAATATTTTCATATTATATAAATATATCATATATTTGAAAATTAAAGTAATTGTCAAATAGTTTACTATGAGATAAGTATGGGTAAAATATCGGGTACTAATATTTTCATTGTATATATTTTAAGAATTAAAAAGAAAATAACATAAATTAAAACCAAAGAAAATGAAGAAAAACTACTCAGTTCCCTATTTCGATACCAGTTAAAATTTTGAGATTCTTAATGACAATCATTTTTAATAAACAATCTCAAATTTGAATTAGATGAAAAAAAATATTTACGTCTTGCTGTTAATTTTATTTGCAGCAATTCAAACACAAGCCCAAATCACCTTCAAACTAAAAAGTGTGGTGGGGCAACAAAATCCAAGTAGCAATGGGTTATTTAGCTATGGTACGCTAAATGGTGGTACGTTTCAACTATTCCCCTATTATGGCGAAGATGGAACTGGAGCTGGTACAAATATTTCGCAAAAAGGGTGGACGTTTGTATTGGGACAAGAAAACTATCCTTTTTTAGCTTTTGAACAGTTAAATGCGGCTGAAATAACCCCTCAGCCCTTTCCGCCTTTTGGGATATTTATGCATCCATCAATGGATGCACCGTCAGTGGTAAAATTATCCATACCAAACAATGCTACAATTATTTCTATCACAAACAATATTCAAAGACCCAGTTTCGGGTGTGGAGAAAACATAGGGTATTCAATTATTACTGATAATTCAAGCATTTTATCAAGAACTAATATTGCGACATCTGCCTCCCCCAATACTTACACGGTAGGTTCAACTTTTATCAATGCGGGTAATAGTATTTATTTTATCGTAGATAAAGGAGACGATGGAAACAACTATTGTGATGATACGGCGATTGATGTAGAAATAACTTTGCTTTATGAAAAAATATTGATCCCTGTATTGACAGGTACTTTCAATTGTCATACTACCACTGCCACTTTTGATATAGCTTTTCAACAATCAGGTACATTGGAATTATATAAACTCGGCAATCCAAATCTAATAAGCACAACCAATATTTCACAGGTTGGAAATACTTTTAATGGTCAAGGAACATTTTCGGGTTTAGATTTATCAGGAGGCGGTGATTTTTATGTCATTGCAAAAAACGCTGGGCAAGCACAATCGGAACAAAGTGCTATCATTAGTGTTACACCCTGTTGTAGCAATGCAATAGCCCCAAGTATTTCGGTCAATAGTTTATCATTATGCCAGGGGAATATTGGTAAACTCACCGCCACTGGTTGTACGAATGGCACGGTAACTTGGAGTAATGGGTTTGTTGGTACAAGTACAACAGTGAATGCGGCTGGAACATATACCGCTACTTGTAAAGTTTTAGGAACGCCCCCTTGTTCTGATGCAACAAGTACAGCATCGGGTATTATTACAATAAATTCATTGCCAACACTCAGTATTAGTGGTACAAGTTGTAGTGCAGATTTAATTACTTATTCGATTAGTTTTGCTTCAAATGCAGTATCCACTGGGGCAGTATCCACTGGGGGCATTGTAACGAGTTCGATAGGGGTTATTTCGGGAAATACAGTAATCAATATACCGACAGGATTAGATGTTACATTGACAGCCACAAGCAGCACAGGTTGTGTTGTAACTCAAACGGTAAGTTCCCCAAATTGTACTTGCCCAATAGTAAATGCACCTGTTAGTGGTGGAAACCAAACAATATGTCAAAGTCAAACAATTCCATCTTTGACCGCAAGTGTTGAAAATGGCGAAGCAGGGATGCCTGCCATAGTAGAATGGTACGATGCACCAAGTGGTGGCAATTTATTGGCAACTGGTTCAAGTTATACGCCAAGAGTTGCAAATGGTGGCATTTTTTATGCACAAGCTAAAAATACCACTACTAATTGCATTAGTGCGACTCGGACTGCAATTTCTCTAACAATCAATCCTTTGCCAACTCTAAACGTTGGAACAACGACTTGTTTAGCTAATTTATTAACTTATTCAGTATCTTATATAAGTAATGGAGTTGTAACAAGCAGTGCTGGGGCAGCCCACGCTGGGACGGTATCAGCAGCGGCTGCCCCAGCAGGTATTGTATCAGGAATACCAACAGGAACAAACGTTACATTGACAGCCACGAGTAGTACAGGTTGTGTTGTAACTCAAACGGTAAGTTCTCCAAATTGTAGTTGTCCAATAGTAAATGCACCAGTTAGGGGTGGAAACCAAACAATATGTCAAAGTCAAACAATTCCATCTTTGACAGCAAGTGTAGAAAATGGTGAGGTAGTAGAATGGTATGATGCACCAAGTGGTGGCAATTTATTGGCAACTGGTTCAAGTTATACGCCAAG
>NZ_JAYWCU010000071.1:0-9286 GCF_043780375.1 Emticicia sp.
TTTTGTACAATTACAAAATTACTACTTTTGATGACATCCTGTGTTTTTATTCGTAAATCATTGATTATCAGTTAGTTAAACCCGAAACTCGCATTAATAGCACTCACTTTATTGCTATTAATGATAAACCTACGATGTATTTGAATAAACCTATCGGAACTCAGTCTTTGCTTAATTTTTTTCAAAGCGATTAGATGCAAAAATGACTCATTTTTAATAAAAATTTTGATGTAATCAGAGTACGATTCGATATAATCTATGTCGTTTATTTGAAAACGTAGTATTGTTCCTTTATTTTTTAGAATCAACATTTCACTTGAACCATTGTCTTCATCTAATTTTATCAATTTCTTTACTTTTTGTATTGATTGGGCAAAACGTCTATAAATAAAGGGTTTCTTTAAATAATCAATCACATTTAACTCAAAAGCCTTCACAGCATAACTGTCATAGGCCGTTGTCATAATAATGTAAGGAACTATCAATAAATCAGCTATGAACTCCATGCCATTTTTGCCCGGCAAAACAATATCAAGAAATATTAAATCAATTTTTATAGTACAATCGTTAATAAACTTCTCTGCCTCTTCTACTGTTTCAAAAATCCCAAGTATTTTTATTTCAACCCCATACATTTGACAATTCCTCACAATTGCTTGTTGCGACAAATAGTCATCTTCTATAACGATACAGTTCATTTTGGCTATAATTTTTTTATAAAGAAAGTAATCCAATATCATTGATTTGATACAGGGTTAACAATTATTATCGACGAACAGGATGATAAAATCTGTCAGAGGTTTTAAAAACTCGGTGGGGGGAATTATATTTTTTTGTGTAAATAAATCTTAACTCCTAATAAAAATAATTAGCAGGACGTTGTATAAATCTTCATAGTTACTTGTGTATCTTAAACGTTAAAAGTGCAATAAACGTTTAAGAAAAAAAAAATTATATCAAAAAAAGCCCCAGAATGCCTCTGAGTACACTTTTATATTTATAATTGACTGATTACAAATATGTTAGAAGCGATAATCATCAAATACTTACACTATTATTTTAGTTTTGTGAGGGCCAAAATTTGCTTGTCTATTATTAATTTAATGCCTGCGATGTCAGTTTTTGAAAATAACTCCGTTAAATGACTTACCTCTGCCTTATCTTGCTTTATGAATCCATCTATTTTTTCTTCTATGTCACTCAATCCTACCATTTTAAATGATGGCTTAATGTCGTGTAATTTTCTTTTGACATTATCGAGCGTTTTTTTATCATTATTGGCAACGATTTGCTCAAACTCTTTCAAATATATAGATTTGAATTTTTCAAATACTCCTAAAGCATAAGTTCCATCTTCCCCATAAAATTGATTAAGAAAATCATTATCTAATTCTTCACAAAATGGCAATTTTCCATCAATAGTATTTGACTCACTTATTTCGGAGAAGTAAAAAATAATTTTTTCGTAAAGTTCTGAAATGGTAAATGGTTTCTTGAGAATATCATCCATACCGAATTTTATCACCTCTCTTTCTATTTCTGGGAAAACAACGGCTGTCATGGCAATGATAACATAAACTTGGTCTTGGTAGTTTGTTCGGAGTTTAACCGCTGTCTGAAAGCCATCAATGCCTGGTAACTGTAAGTCTAAAAGCACTAAATCAAAGTGATTATCAGCAAATTTTTCGATTGCCTCTTCACCCGACCTTGCAATTTCAAACTCTATCGACCATTTCTGTAATACTCTTTCAATATATTGCTGATTCAGTTCATTGTCTTCTACAACTAAGACTTTCAAATCTCGGAAAAGTTTACCTGTTTCATGTTTATAGGGCTTGTCAATCGTATTATCGACTTCAATACTTTTTTCAAAAACAAGCTCAAAAGAAAAACTTGAACCTTTGCCCTCTTCACTCTCAACCTCTATTTTACCCCCATTAAGCTCAACCAATTGCTTGACAATGCTTAGACCTAAGCCCGTTCCTTGCGATTTGTGCTGACTGAGCGAAGGTAATTGTTTGAATTTATTAAAAATCACACCTTTCTGTGCTTCATTAAAACCGATGCCTGTGTCTTCTACACAAAATCTGACTTTTATTGTCTGCGAAGTTTCACTCAATTGATTAACTTTTAGCGTAATTATGCCTTTTTCAGTAAATTTTTCAGCATTTGATAAAAGATTGACTATGATTTGTTGTAAAATCATACTATCGCCGAAAATCTGATTATTGAGTTCAAAATCGAAATCTAACTTTAGCTCAAGATTCTTTTTGGGCAAACTATATTCAAAAGTTCGAGCTATTTCAGACAATACGTTCTTCAGATTAAATGAATGTCTATTAAGTTGAATAGTGCCCAATTCTATTTTAGATATATCAAGAATGTCAGAAACTAATTTCTGCAAAAACTTTGTCGAAGTATCCAAAATACTTACATAATCCTTTTGTTCATCATTGAGATTAGTAAGTTTCAGCAAATCGCCCATACCAATGATGGTATTGAGTGGGGTTTTTATCTCGTGAGTCATGCTTGCCAAAAATAGTTTTTCGCTTTCCTGTGCTATGGCTGTAGCTTTATTTGCCCGTTTAAGTTCTTGTTCCAGATTTTTCCCTTCGGTTATATTATAAACGACAGCTATTGAACCTGTTAATTCATTTTGGTCATTATAAACAGGTGTTCCTAATATGGTTGCCCATATCATTGTACCATCTTTTTTCAATAACGGAATCTCATATACGCTACTTTTTCCTTTATCTCGCTTAGCCCTTCGTATTTCAAAAAACGAATAATATTCATCAGTTAAAAAGACATCCTGAGGTTTTCGGCCAATCAAATCTTCTCTATCATAGCCCAGCATATTACAAAACTGGTCATATACGTTCGTAATTCTGAAACTCGTATCTACCTCAATTATACCCAATTGCATATTTTCAATAATACTCCTGTATTTTTCTTCGCTTTGTTTTTTTTGCTCAGTTAGTTTATGCTCTTTCGTAATATCTTGGTACTTCCAAATATTGTTACATTGACCATTATAATTAAAGACAGAAAAACAATCTCTTTCGAGAATTTTTCCGTTTTTCAATATTAATAATTTGCTATTTACATTTTCTTTGTGTGCGATGTTTGCATTCACATCATTTACAAAATCGTCAGGAAAAACAAATTTGTCTTTTATTTTCGCAACAATCGTGGTAAAGTTTATTCCAATAAGGTTTTCAGGCTCAAAATCCATCTCAAAAATATCTATAAATGCTTTATTTATAAACAAAACATTGCGATTTTGGTCTTCCACAAGAAAGCCTGATTTTAGATTATTGATAAGAAAAGTTGACCAAAGATTTGTTAGCTCGATTTGATGCTGGAGGTTTCTGGTTTGGTTCACATCTTTAGCCGTACCAATAATTAGCAGTTCATTGTTTAATTCTTTCAATGACATATTCATTCTAAACCAAATATAATTTCCAAGCGAATTTTTGATAGGAAATTCCAAAAATGGATAACTCCATTTATCATCTTTAATTGCTTTATCGAATATGTCTTTTATATAAGCCGAATAATGCTCAACCATAAAATCTTGGTATTTTTGAGAAATCTCATAACCAAGCATTTTTTTAGCATTTTCATTGATAAACTTAATATTTCCGTGAGTATCCGTAACAAAAACCAAGTCTTGAACATCTCGACACAAAACCTTGCAGTGGTCAATAAAAGCAATATTTTTAGTATCAACATGACTTGTTTTTGAACTAATCAGTTTGTGATAAATACGTTTAATCCAATAAAAAAAATTCATAGCAATGATATTTAATAATTTGTAGTTTTACTCTGAAACATAAATAGTGGGTATATATATAACTACATATTAGTTAAATACGTTTTTTTTACGTCTTGTATAATATTAATGTTTCCAAAATTCTACGAATAAACACCTAAACTCTACGAATGGTTTTTCAAAACCGACTAATGGTTTTTAGCTTCTTCATAATTTAGTATTTAGCTTATAATCAGGGCATTATGTATCATATCGACTATATATTTCCATTACTTAGGACAAATGTTGCTATTCATCGAAAATAAGCTACCACTTATAGATTTTATTTTTTTCTACTCTTTTAATACTATAAAATTGGACTGGCTTATATTAACAACTTAGAAACCATGAAAAAAATACAACTTAAAAACAGCGTTGATATTTTAGTTGACGATGAGTTTTACCAATTAACTGCCAGTTATAAATGGAATATTTGCAAATCGAGAGGTAAGCAATACGCAAGAACAACAATATATCATCCTAAAAAACAGGATATATATTTGCATCATTTAATTTTAGGTGGATTAAAATCGGGTCATACAGCATACTTTATTGATGGAAACTCGTTGAATTGTCAGGAAAACAATATTATACAAGTTCCATTTCATACCAAAAGTCATATCAAAAAATGTACATTTCTCAATAAAACATCAATGTATAGAGGTGTTTTTTTGAAGTTTGGAATGTTTATATCTGCTATCACTTACATGAGTAAGACAAATTATTTGGGCGTATTTAAAACCGAAAAAGAAGCAGCAATTACTTACGACCTAAAGGCAATAGAACTCTACAAAGAGTTTGCAAAAACAAACATTATGATAAACCCTTATTTTCTTTCCTAATTAAATTCACTTACCAGTAATAATTCATGGTTATCAAGCATGGGGTGAATATTTTTTCATCCTATGCTTTTTTTATATTTGGTTTTACGAGATTAAAGGTATCATTTTTGCAACAAAAATTATTAGATTTTAAAATTTCAAAAAAAAACTAATAATTTTACAATAGATATCGTTATTTACATGATGTTTATGTCAAAATACCACGTGATGAAATTCTTAGTATTATCGAGTATTTTTGTTTTTGTTTCTGCCGAAATGCTTGCCCAACAGCCCGTTTTTCGTTCGCAGAGTGCCAATCTTAATACTTTTTCTTCACCTACGAAGTCAAAATCCTTTGTTCCTGCACAAGATACGCAAAGTCAAGTCGTAAAAAAACGATTAGCTCCAATAGGTGCAAATATTCATTTGTTGCCTTTATTTGGTGAATTTGACAAAACCGATGCTCAAAAAGCTTCAGATGAAGAGTTTTTGAAAATGTGTGACTTGAATTTTCCTACTCGTGCTAAAGCAAGTGCATTTTTTGCCGAAAGGGCTTGGGAATATTTGGAAGAAGGACAAAAAGATACGGCTACCTATCGCTTCAATTTAGCATATCTACTCGATGATGAAAACGCCGATGCTTTTTGGGGTTTGGGTGTCATTTCTTATCAAAACGAAAAGTATGAAAAAGCCATCAGTTTGATGAAACGAGGCTTAGCCATGGACGATGACGACAATGTAACTTTAGTAGTAGATTTATCAACGGTTTATATCAAATGCTTCACGGTCGATGCCGAGAAAGATGATTTATACACTGCCTTCGATTTATTAGAAAAAGTCATCAAAAAACAACCCGAATGTGCCAATGCCTTCATGCAATTATCGTTGGCAAGGCTCTTGAATGGACAAATTGACGAAGCTTGGGGAAACTTCCATAAAGGCTATGAAATCGACCCTGATAATGCAAGCATTGATATTTTGGAAGGTCTTTTAGCCAAAAAAGACGACCCAAAAGGAATATTCAAGAAAAAAGACTAAAAACTTCTCCGATACGCTAAAGGTGTAACCCCTACTTGATTTTTGAAAATACGATGAAAATGTGAAAGATTCCGAAATCCACATTCCAATCCTACTTGACTTATGCCTAACTCGCTATTTATCAGCAACTTACGAGCATGACTTAGTCGAATTTCGTTGAGATAATCTACGTAAGTTTTTCGTGTACGAGATTTGAAATAACGACAAAATGATGGAACAGTTAAATGAGCAATTTCAGCAATGGCATGAATCGAAATTTCATTTTGAAAATTATCAAGCGTAAACTCTAAAATCTTTCGCATTCGTTCATTTTCTGCATCATCGGGTTTTATATTAAAATGCTCACTCGCAAGAAGTTGATAATCAATCGTTTGCGACAAGTTTTCCAATAAATCAATCAAAGCAATAAGGCGTTTTGTTTCCTTTTCTTCAATGATTTTCGCAAAAAGCGGCTTAAATGTTTCTGAAAATTTAATACCAGCTTTCGACAAATTCAACATCGTAACGATTGATCTACATTCAGGAAGCTTTTCTAAAATATTCTTTACAAAATCGGTCGAAAATTGAATGACAATTGCTTCTGAAATTGGCTCTTCATTTTCGTAGAAACTCTTATCGCTCCGCCAAAAATGCGGCAAATTTGAACCAAGCAAAACCAAATCTCCCACCTCAAAGTTTTCAATACTATCTCCCACAAAACGTTTTCCATTTCCTTTTATAATTAAGGTCAATTCATACTCAGGATGATAATGAAGCGGGGCATCAAAATAGGGTATCACAATTCGTCTTGCTAAGAAAGTTGTTTCTTCAATCGCAGGAATTTTTTCAAAAAATGCTTTCATTTGTCACTTATATTACCTTTAATAAATATAATTGATATATATTATGTTAAAATAATACATAAATTAGAAAATACAAAAGATTTTCTGCGTAATTATTCTATCGACCTTTGTTACATAAATGTACGATGGGTTTCAACCCGTCAATAAAGTAAATCAACCATGACAGCAACAATCAACAAAGTGTCGCTTTTACAACAACTCAACAAACCTTATACGCTATCATCAAAAAACATTGCCTTTTACCGAGAAAATGGCTACGTAAAACTCAAAAACGTATTTTCTGCACAAATCATTGAGTATTATGGTGAATTAATAACTGACTTGGTTTTCAAGCTTAACAAACTCACTAAGCCAATGGAAGAACGCACAACGTATGAAAAGGCATTTTTGCAAGTAATGAATCTTTGGGAAGAAAATGATGAGGCAAAGGAATTTGTATTCTCGAAGCGTTTGGCACAAATCGCTGCCGAATTAATGGGAGTTTCGGGTGTAAGATTGTACCACGACCAAGCATTGTATAAAGAGCCTTCGGGTGGAATTACACCTTTTCATGCCGACCAATTTTATTGGCCACTTTCTAATAACAACACTGTTACGGCCTGGATTCCACTGCAAGCAACACCAATGGAAATGGGACCTTTGGCATTTGCAGAAAAAAGTCAAGAGGTAGAAATTGGGCGTGACAAAGAAATTTCGGACGAATCAGAAGCGATTTTGAGCGAAACCTTAAAGCAATTTACAATGAATGAAGCTCCTTTCGACTTAGGCGAAGTAAGTTTTCACTCAGGTTGGACCTACCATCGTGCGGGAGCAAACGTATCGGGCAAAGCTCGCAAAGTAATGACCATGATTTATATGGACAAAGACATAAATGTGATAGAACCAACCAACAAATACCGCACCGCCGACTGGGAAAGATGGCTTAGTAGTAAAGCAATCGGCACAATTGCCGATGGAGCTTTGAATCCTGTTTTGTATTAATAGTGTCGAGAAACTTGCAAGGTTTTGCGTGTAATAATCTTTTTAAATTCCCCTCAAAACTCTAAACCCCACCGCCGAAATAATTCCAAACGAGCCAAGAATATACCAAAGAGCATCAAAACCCAAATGAGCAATGGTTTGTGTACCAATCAAAGGGGCAGAAATTTGTGCTACCGACCAGGTCATTGAGTGAAGAGCAGAATATTGCCCACGATTATGTGATTTTGAGCGTTCAATAGAAAAGGCATTCATAAATGGCATAGCAAAAATATCAGAGAAAGTAGCAAAAATAACACCGACTATCAGCCAGACATAATTATGCGTAAACAAGAAAATTACATAATTAACCACCACCAAACTTACGCCAAAACTTATCAAAGACAGCTTCTGAAACTTACCTTCAATTTTATAAATCAAAACCATTTCAATGAAGGCAACCAAAAGACCATTCAAGCCTAAAATATAACCAATCTGAATTTCAGATAGATTACAGGCTTGTTTATAAAATAACGGGCCAATCGTAAAAAGTTGAAAAAAAGCAATGGCATAAAGCGTTGTCAATAGCAAAAATATTAAATATTTCTGGTCTCTATAAGCCGAATCTTTCGGATTTATTTTACTTATAACTACCTTATTATCAAACTTTTGTCGGCGAGTTCCTCTCAAAAAAGAAAATACCAATACAGCTGCTCCGATATTAGTCAGTCCATCTGCCCAAAACAATAATTTATAATCTCTTGTAGCTAAAAACCCACCAATGGCAGGTCCAATCGACCAACCAATGTTAATAGCCAAACGAATAAGCGACACCGAGCGAGTGAATGTTTCGGGTGTACTAAAGTCTGCAATAGACGCAGTATTTGCAGGGCGATATGCTTCGCCAAACGCACTTAATAAAAACGCAAGCGTACAAATTACATAATAGTTTTCGGTCTGAGAAATGAGCAAAAACATGATTCCGCCCAAAAATAAACTCCATAACTGTACAGGAAAATAACCTATCAAATCGGTTAGTTTCCCGCCAATAAACGTTCCACAGATTGAGCCGATGCCAAAAAACACCATCACAAAACCTGCTTCAGTAATACTAAAACCTAATTTTTGAGTCAAATATAGCGTCAAGAAAGCAATGACCATTCCACCACACCGATTGATGAGCATTACCAAAGCCAACAACCAAACCTGCCGAGAAAGCCCACCAAAAGCATTGCGATAAAGAGATAACATATAAGAAGAAAATCAATTTTGAAAGCACTCCACAAAATTAGCGTTTTTAGCATTTGCAACAAACCAAACTATTGATTAGTTTTGTCAAATAAAGTATGCTTGCATACTAATTTCTATTCATCATTACACTAAACTTAAAAATGGAAGCATACATTTATGATGCCGTGCGTACCCCTCGTGGACGTGGCAAATCTGATGGTTCTCTGCACGATATACAGCCTGTTGAGTTACTTTCAACGGTTTTGAAGGCAATTAGAGATAGAAATAATCTTGATACAAGTTATATTGACGACGTGATAATCGGTTGTGTTTCGCCCATCGGCGAGCAAGGAGCCGACATTGCTCGTACAGCGGTTTTGGCAGCAGGTTATGCCCAAACAGTGGCAGGCGTGCAGGTAAATCGTTTTTGTTCGTCAGGTTTAGAAGCAATTAATATGGCAGCAGCCTACGTTATGTCGGGGCAAGTTGATTTATTGGTAGCTGGTGGTGTAGAATCTATGTCACGCATTCCGATGGGTTCAGACGGTGGGGCTTTATTTATGAATCCTCAACTTATTTCACAA
>NZ_JAYWCU010000072.1:0-10448 GCF_043780375.1 Emticicia sp.
CCTAGGTATTATAAAAATTTAAAATTTAAAAATGACTAACCTACGAAATTTTATCACAATAATTATTTTACTTTTCCAAACTAATTTCATCATAGCCCAATCTGTTGGTAAATGGAGTATTTCTTCACAACAACTTCCTGTTTATCAATATACTGGCAAACTTCCCAATGTTGCGAAAGACAAACTGGGGCAGGATTCTTATATACAAAATGACCCTTATTTTCTACTGGGAAATTATCGATTATCACTTTTTGTTCATGCCAGTGGTATTTATCAATTTATGACAGGCGAAAGGGCTTGGGCGAGGGTGAATGCCGATGAAAATCAGCAAAATTATGGCTCGAATAATGCCCAAATTATTATAGGTAAAGGCAATAAACGAAAGAAAATAGACCTAATTGGGCTACAATCAATTGCCATTGACACACAACGCACTAAAAAGTTTTTTGGCGTTGGCTTTGCTAAATATACCTATACTTTGGACGAAAACCTTAGCTGCGAACGCATTATTTCGGTAAAACCTTCCACAAAAATAAACACAGGAAATCCCTCTTTTGTGGTTTCAATTACAATAAAAAATACGGGCAATTTGCCACAAGAAGTAACTTATTCGGAAGGAATAAAAGTAAATTACACACCGAGTGCTATCCAACTTTATGACAAAGCCAAAAGACCCGTCAATTATTTTAGCAAAATAAACGTTGATGGCACCACAAAAACGGCAATTGCTAATTTGACTTGCAAGCCCAATATATTTTTAAACTTTCCAAGCAAAAATCAACGCTATATTTATGATTTGAATCCGCCTACTGTATTTATGAGTACCAAGAGTTTTGATAAAAATATTGCCAACAAAATTACTGCCAACAAAGACACTTTATCGGCTCATTTATCGACCACATTAAAACCTGGTGAAACCCGTACTTTTCATATAATTGTTGGTCTTAACTATGAAAATTCCAAAGCAGCAATTCAACATCAAATCAATGAATTGTTTCTGAATGTAAATCTGAAAAGCAATACCGAAGGATTTTATCAAACAGCATGGAAAAAACAATTACCCGATTTTTCGACCGAAAAAGATACGGTGCTTAGGCGTGAAATGAATTGGAATGCCTATACATTAGAAGCAATGGCCACTTATTGTGCCTATTATGGTGAAACAATTATTCCACAAGGAACAATTTATGCCTATCATTTTGGCGATAATATTTCTAATCGTGACCATTTGCAAGCTGCATTGCCCGTTTGTTATACCAATCCAGCCTTGGCAAAATCTATCATTCGCTATGTTATTAAACACAGCGAAACAGATGGTGAAATTAAGCGGGGCGATGCAGGCAATGGCTATACGCCGCCTTCAATCTACAAAGAAAGCGATGAGCAACTTTATTTTTTTAATACGCTTTCACAATACTTAGCTACTACGAAAGATTATGGTTTTTTGAACGAAAAAGTTTTGCTTTATCCAGCCGAAAATAAAAAAGGTGAGGTGGTACTGAGTATCCTAAAAAATTACTTCATTTATCTGCGTGATGAAATTGGGCGAGGATCTAATGGACTCATAAAAATGTTGAATTCTGACTGGAGTGATAGTTTTTTTCACGAAAACTCACCAAACAAATATGCTGGGACGGCGGAGTCGCACTTAAATTCGGTGATGGTACTTGCTATTTTCCCAAAGTTGATTGCGGAACTCAAAAATTCTAAGAATCCCGAAGCAAGGGATTTTATAATTGCCTTAGAAAATTACAGAAAAGAAGTCTCAGAGGCTTATTTTAAAGATTTTGGCGACCGCAAATTCTCGGCTCGTGCTTATCTGAATCAAAAAATAAGGTATGGTATTGATAACGTCTGCATCGAACCACAAGGATATTTATTACAGATTC
Source organism: Emticicia sp. (assembly GCF_043780375.1). Classification (GTDB taxonomy): domain Bacteria; phylum Bacteroidota; class Bacteroidia; order Cytophagales; family Spirosomataceae; genus Emticicia. The sequence continues at coordinate 1,890 of NZ_JAYWCU010000072.1, forward strand.
CTGATTTGAGCATTGCCCGAAAAAAAGAAATTTATGAATACGTAAAATCCAAAATTTATTCGCCCGAAAAAATTGGTTTTCGTACTAGAGAAAAACCCATTTGGAGTAGCACGGGAGAAGGTGAGGATGGCGGAATATGGTTTTCGCTCGAAGGGTCAGTTATAGCGGGTGTAGCAACTTTTGATAAAATTGAAGCAAAAAAACTGCTCCATACCATGAGTTTTCAGAATTTTACAGACCAATATCCTAACGTTTGGTTGGGACAGTGGACGGGTGGCGATAATGTTAATTCTACTTTATCGCAACACGATGGTTTATGTTATTTTTGGGAGAAAGGCCGAGCGAATGTTTTTCAAGGTTTCTGCTGCCATCCACACGCTTGGCCATTGTATTGTTATTTTAAAATCAAAGAATAAACATACTCATATCATAAGAATCATCAAAAATGAAGCAATTTTTTATCATCATCTTTTTCTTATTTTATGGTTTGACAATCCAAGCCCAACAAAAACGACTATACATCGCCAATGACGACCACACTGATTATATGTGGACGGCAGATGAAGCAAAGTATGACACAGCTTTTGTAAAAATGTTGGATTTTTACCTCCACCAAATAGATTCTACTAAAAATAATGTTCCCGATTTTCAAGCAAGATTTAACTGTGATGGGAGTATTTGGTTGCGAGCATATCAAAAATACCGTTCACCAGTACAATTTAATAATTTGATTTCAGCTGTTAAATCAGGGCATATTAATAGTCCTCTCAACAGTTTAGTAAGTACGTATGGAGCTCAACCAACCGAAGCAGTTTTACGTGGAATGTATTACGCAGGAAGTCTGGAACGTGCTTACAATGTACGGTTTAAGCTTGCTCAGGCGATGGAAAATAATACAATTCCTTTAGGTTTGGCATCGCTTTGGGCGGGTTCGGGTGTAAAATATAGTTACAAAGGAATTGGCGGTTATGGTAGCCAAATGACCTACAAATACCGTGAAAATAGAAGGAATCAATTGTATCATTACGCAGGTTTAGACGGCTCAAGTGTTTTGACAAAATGGTATGATTACAACGAAAAAAAGAATGGAGCTTTTGGCGGATATGCAGAATGCCGACTTTATCCAAAGAAACGACCTGTTAGTCAAACCGCTGAAATAGAGCAAGTTATTGATAAGTTGGATGCGTATGCCAATTCACCTAAATATCCGTTCAATATTGCGGGAGCTTTTGGTTATGGCTGGGACGACCTTTCTACTTTTGTTTCTCAACCTTTTGTTTCGGCAGCTAAAAATAAAACCACCGAAACTCGCAAAGTGCGGGTTTCTAATGAAATTGATTTTTTCCAAGATGTAGAAAAAAATTATCCTAATTTGCCTTCTGAATCGCTGAGTTATGGTAATGAGTGGGATTTATATTGTGCATCAATGAACGAAACCACTGCCAAAGTTCGTCGTTCGGTGGAGAAATTACGATCTGCCGAGGCACTTGCTTCAATTGTTTCATTAGAAAATAAACAATTCGGCTCAAATTTCACCGAATCAAAGCTAATAGCGTGGGAATCGCTCGGTTTTTATTGGGAACACAACTGGACTGCCGATGGTCCCGTGAATAGAAATACTCGTGCTACGTGGCAGAATAAATTGCAAATTAACCTCAGTAATTACGTTGATTCTTTATTTTTACTTTCCTCATTTGAACTGGGTAAACAACTCAAAAAAACCAAAAATCCACGATTTTATGTCTTCAATCCTTTGAATTGGACTCGAAATGATGTGGCAGATATAGCTTACGAAGGCAATTTTCCTGTAAAAGTGATTGATGTTTCTACCAATCAAGAAGTTATTAATCAGGCTATTACAAAAAATGGAAAACAATTTATCCGAATTGAAACCAACAATATTCCATCGGTAGGTTATAAAATTTTTGAAATTCAAAAATCTTTGCCAAAGAAATTTTCCAATAAACTTTTGGTTTCGGGCGACCAAATTTCCAATTCATTCTATAAAATAAAATTAAGTCCATCAGGGGCAATTACTGAAATTTTCGACCGCAAAGCCAACAATAAACAAGTAGTTTTAGACGGAAAATTTTTGAATGATTTAGGGGTAAAAAATCTGCAAGAAGGAACGCTATCTGTCGAAAATGTAGGTCCTGTTTCTATTACCATAAAAGCCGTTTCTCAAGACCCAATTTTGCACACCGTTCGTTTGACTTTATTTGCTAATAATCCTCGAATTTTAATTGAAGATAGTATTCAAGTTAATTTTACCGATGTCAGAACTTGGTCTTTTCCATTTAAGCTAAAAAATCAAACAACTCGCCACGAAGAAGTCGGAGCAATTATTATTGCCAAGAAAGAAACCCGTGGTGGACATTATGCCGCTCAAAATGCACGCCTCGACTGGCAAACTTTTAATCATTTTGCTGATTTGAGCGAAGAAAAATACGGCGTTACTTTATCAAATCAAGATTGTAGTTTTTTCAAATTAGGAGAAAGTACTGTTGATTCTCTTTGGGAAAATTCCTCGACTCTACACGCTTTGGCAGGCGGACAAGTAGATAAGAAGCATGAAGACGGTGGAATGATGGGAATTTTTAAACAAAATGGCCAGAAAACTTTCTTTTACAGCTTTGCTTTGACAACCCATCAAAATGCTTTTGACCCAACGAGTGCCATGAAGTTTTCTTTGGAACACCAAAATCCTTTGGTTGCCGAATGGATTAGCGGTAATAAAGATAAAAGTGAGAGCAGTTCTTTTTCATTGCTTTCAATGAGCGACCCAAATGTTTTGCTTTGGAGTGTCAAACCTTCGGAAGAGGGTATTGAAAATGGCTTAATTACACGATTCTGGAATTTCAATGCTAAACCTGTCAGCCCAATCTTGAAACTTTCAAAACCTATTGATACTGCTTGGCAAACAACGCATATTGAAACCAACGAACAATTATTGAAGCCAATAAATGGTGCTTTAAAGGTAAAGTTAAATCAATATCAATTAAAGACCTATCGCTTAATTTTAAAATAAAGGGAATTGATGAATTTACTAAATAACTACCTATTACGTGTTTTAAAAATGAAAATAATAAAATATTTTTTGGCCCTAATTTCCTTATTACAAGGAAATTATACGTATTCTCAAACATACAATATCTTTGATTTTGGAGCAAAAACCGATACTACTTTTCTCAATACAAATGCCATTCAGTCTGCAATTGATAAATGTTATAATAGTGGTGGGGGAGAAGTGATTGTGCCTGCTGGGCGATTTTTTACAGGTACAATTTTCTTAAAATCGAATGTCTATTTGAATCTTTCAGCAGGAGCGGTTTTGCAGGGAAGTTATAACCCGACAGACTATCCCGAACATAATATTTTATCTGCAAAAAAGTTTGGCACTATAACCCATAACGGACGTTATTTAGAAACTATGAAAGCTCTTGTGATTGCCGACAATGCACATCATACAGGTATTAAAGGCGAAGGAATATTAAAAGGTGCTGGAGAGGGAAAGGCATTTCAATTGGGTATAAACAAGGATGGAAAGCCTAAAAACATCTTTTTTATTGGTTGTAAAGATGTCATTTTAAAGGATATTGATGTATTAAATGCTGCTCAAGTTTGCATTTCTATTTCGGGTTGCGAAAGAGTAGTGATTGATGGAATTTACCTTAGAAGTTTGACAAATTGGAATTGTGACGGGCTTGACATAGATGGAAAGGACGTAATTATTTCAAATTCTACCATTGATTCGGAAGATGATGCACTTTGTTTTAAAAGCGAATATTTAGAGAAATTTTGCGAAAACATTACCGTTACAAACTGTGTGCTTTCCTCGCTTTGTAACGGAATCAAATTTGGAACAGGTTCACGCACAGGATTTAAAAATATTACAGTTAGTAATTGTATCATAAAAAAATCTTCCTTGAATGGTTATCGCCACTGGAATATGCCTTCAAATATAGTATATAATCCTGATATTCAGAGTGTTAATACTGGAATCGTAATTTTGGGAGTTGATGGTGGCATCGTTGAAAACATCAATATTTCAGACATTATTATGACCGATGTTTTGAGTCCGATTTTTATTAGAGTAGGCAAACGTTTTCTGAATCCTGAAGAAAAACCTTCCGTTATGCGGCACATCAATATTCAGAATATCAGAGCTGAAAGTAGAAGTATTATTCCATCAATCATTGCAGGTTTAGAAGAAAGTCCAGTGGAAGATATCAAACTTTCAAATATACGCATTACCGTACCAATAACTGTTAGTTCAGATTCTCTAAAAACTTACCCAACTGTTATTCCAGAAAACCTCAAAGGCTACCCTGAAAATAGATTAACTTTTGGTTTGAAAATTCCTGCAGCCGCATTTTACATTCGCCATGCTAAAGGGATTATTTTAGATGATATTTCTATAAAATATGCCGAAAACGAAGCCAGACCTGCTTTTTATATCGACGATGCGAAAGGAATAAAGTTAAAAAATATGTTTGTTAACGGCAAAAAACTTGAAAATAATAAAACCATGCTTTGGCAAAAGAACAGCGAAGCAATAGAGATAATTGATTAGTATTGAGTTCAAACCAAAAAATATGTTTAAAAAAATAAATGTTGTACTGGTATTACAGATGTGTTTTTGTGGGATTGCTATGGCTCAAACCAAGGCTACAATTGCCGATAAATACTACCAACTCATCGAAGCACCTTCTAACCCTGAAAAATGGAATGATTGGCGTTCGGAACTGCGTACATGGAAAGATTCAACTTTGAAGTTCTTGAATTACAAAGGCGAAAACTATGAAAAAAAGGAATATAAATGGGCTTCCAGTGCGTATTCAACTTTTTTCCTGATGGCAAATGACAAAAATTTATACGATAAAAATGGCAATTATGACATACAAAATTGCCTAAAAAAGTATGAGGATAATTATGGCGGTGTTGACGTAGTGGTTTTGTGGCCCACGTATCCGCAGTTAGGATTTGACAATCGCTCACAATATTCATTTTACCGAAATTTACCTGGCGGCGTTGTAGGTTTGAAAAAACTCTGCGATCAAATTCATCAACTGGGTAAAAAGTTAATGATTGCCTACAATCCTTGGGACAATATTGGCAGAAATCATGGTAAAACCGATGATGAGGAACTACTGGATATGCTCAAAGAAACGGGTGCTGATGGAGTATATTTAGACACGATTTCAAACATTGATGGCTTTTTTCAGCAGATGCAACGAACCAATCCAACGGCAATTTTTCAATCCGAGATACCAATCACGCCCATAGCTTTAAACCAAGTGCATCAATCGTGGTTGGAAGTGGGTTGGAATGATAAAGTCAAAAACCTTGAATTTGGTGAAGTACCCGCACTTGTTCGCAACCGATGGTTAGAGCAACGACATACCATTTATCGGCTTTCTCGTTTCAGTCATGAGCAGTCTACCGTCATTCAAAATGCTTGGATAAATGGCTGTGGAGTTGTTTTCTGGGAAAATGTGTTTGGCACAATCAATGAGTTAAACCCACGCGACCGCACATTGCTTCGCAGTATGTTACCTATTTTACGGCAATATTCCGACTTTTTCACCCGTGGCGATTGGTTTCCATTGTTTCCAGTCAAGCTCAACCGTGTATATGCCAGTCAGTGGAGTTTGGGCAACAAAAAATTGTGGACTATTATCAACCGACAAGAGCAAACAGCTATGGGTAGAATTGCTGAAATGGAAGAAACAAAAGGTTTAAAATATTTTGATTTAATAACAGGAACGGAAGTAAAAACGGAAAAAGAAAATGGAAAAATAGGTTTATATGTCACTTATAAGCCAAAAGCCATTGGCTGTATTTTAGCTATTCCTGAAAACGAATTGACTGAAGAATTCTATATTTTTCTAAAAAAACAAAAAGAAATTTATCGAAAAGCGGATTTTAAAAATACTTTCACTCAACCTACACCGCACTTAAAACCCATTGTTTATACAAATAAATACACAAAAAACAGTTTACCTAAGGGCATGATAGTAATTCGTGTGCCAATGGATTCGGCTAAAATGACCTTTGCATTCAGACAAAGAGAGTGTGGTTTTTATCCCCTCGGAAATTTTACTGATTATGCGTTGAGTCAAAACCGCAATGAAATTACAACGGGTAAAGTAACAACAAAATTAAGTGCATTTGCCATGGATGAAACGCATGTAACCAATAGCCAATTTGCCCAATTTTTACACTCAAGTGGCTATAAACCAACTCATACTGAAAACTTTTTGAAACATTGGGTAAACAATGCTCCACCCATTGGACAAGAAAATAACCCTGTTGTCTGGATAACCTTAAACGATGCCCGTGCCTACGCCAAATGGGCAGGAAAACGCCTTCCAACTGAAGCCGAATGGCAATGGGCAGCTCAAAATGGCAACGCAGAAACGACCTATCCGTGGGGGAACATTTTTGATTCAACCGCCGTAAATACTGGGCAATGGAAAAGTTCAACGTCAGTAAAAAAATTTGAAAACGGACGAACCAAAGACGGTTTGTACGATATGAGCGGCAATGTATGGCACCTCACCGAAAGCGAGCGAACTGATGGCTATAACGAATTTATTATTCTGCGTGGCGGATGTTGGTACGCCAATCGAGCATCGGAATGGTATGCTGATGGTGGAGCTCAAAAAACAAATTTTGGAGCAAAATATTTATTGACTTGGGCAGGTTTAGACAGATGTGCAACTGTTGGTTTTAGGTGTGTGGTAGATACAAAATAGGAGTTAAACAAATAGTTGTTAGGGTTCTTACTTTTAAACGAATTGCTTTAATAATGTAATTAAAAAAACAAAAATTCATACCATGATTAAATTTAAGCATTTACTCACATTCATTTTTTTAATGAATACTGCATTAATTTCAGCACAAAAAAGTAAACAACTTTTTCCGCAAACGGCCGGGATGGTTTCTTATACCTATCGCCAAAGTTTTGCAAAAGATGTAGCTAAAACGCTTGATACTTTGAAAACATTGGGCATTAATGATATTGAATTTTCTAATTTATTTGGTAGAAAAGCCACTGATATTCGAGCATTATTAGACGAGAGAGGACAAAAATGTTCGTCTTTTGGTGTAAGTTACGCAGATGCTCAAAACAAAACTGCCGAAGTAGCTCAAAATGCCAAAACGCTTGGGGCGAATTATGTTCGTGTGGCTTGGATTATGCAAAAACCGCCGTTTACAATAGACGATGCCAAGAAAGCAGTTGAAATATTTAACAAAATTGGTAAGCAGCTAAAAAATGACTTTGGACTTACATTTTGTTACCACAACCATGGTTATGAGTACGTAAAGTACGAAGATGAAACACTTATGGATTTCATTATTCAAAATACTAATCCCGACTATGTGAGTTTTGAATTAGACATTTTATGGGCGTTTTTCCCTGGACAAGATCCTGCCGATTGGCTCAAAAAGTATCCCAAAAGATACAAACTCATGCACCTAAAAGATTTGCGTAAAGGTATAGTTGGTAATGATTCGGGAGGAACATCCGTTGAAAACGATGTGGCCTTGGGAACTGGACAGTTAGATATTCCTGCGATTTTGAAAGCTGCCAATAACTCAAGTATTGTGCATTTTTACATTGAAGATGAAAGTCCGAGTTATACAAAACAAGTGCCGCAAACGCTGACATATTTGAAAAATTTAAAGAAATAATATCTATGAAACACATAATTTTTACTTTATGTTTTTTTAGTACATCAGTTGTTGCACAAAGGATAGAAACTTGTCGTGCAGAACTGAGAAATGACACCTTAATTATTGAAAACCAATTTATTGCCCGAAAGTTTTTGTGGAATAATGGGAACTTGATTACTTGCTCATTAATGGACAAAAAAGCTTCAAAATTGTGGAAAATGAGTGGTAACAAACCAGATTTATCATTCCCAAATCAATCTGAAAAAGCAGAAAATGCTCATTTTTTTTCAAAAATAGTTTCCGAAACGACAGTTACTCCAGAGTATTTGGAGGCAATAATTACTTATTCACTTGATAAGTTAGAAATTAAAAGAATCTTTCGTTTATACCCTGATTGTGCAGTTATTGCGTGTGATTTTTATTATAGAGGTGAGTCAAACAGTGTTTGGCTTCGTGAAGGAACTAACATTGCTGACATGGTAAATCTCGAAAAACTGACTCCGAGCAACGCAGGAAACAACACGCCTGTAATTGAGAAATTAGAGTTAGCAGGTAAGCATTGGAAAATTAATGCCATTGAGTTTTTTGATATTACTGATCGTTTCAATAATTTAATAAATAATGTAAGTTGCGTAAAGCCTAAAACTGTGTATCAAGGCAATACATGATGATAAAAATAAGAATTTTAAGCAAAAATCCTTTTGCAGTTACGGCATGAATCTTTTTAGGGAACTTAGCTGTAATATTTGCAAATGTATTTTCAATAGTTTTTCGGTAGTATCTATTTTCAAGTTCTTCAGCCCAAGTATTTCTCTTTAATGAGTTTTTCTTTGTGGCGGCTTTGAGCCTAATTCCATTGAATTTTTCGTGAAACTCTTT
>NZ_JAYWCU010000073.1:0-27963 GCF_043780375.1 Emticicia sp.
TGAGCATTATAAAACTGCTGATACCATCAAAAATGCGGTTGATGAGATTCTATCACAAGTAAAACACAAATACACGATTACTTTTAATTAAGTGCTTAATAACCTCCAAACAAAACTTTTATGACCGACGCTGAATTAATGCAAGTCGAGCCTCTCTTGATTGAGGATAAAACCCGTTTCGTGCTTTTTCCTATTGAACACGACGACATTTGGCAGTTTTATAAAAAACACGAAGCGTCCTTTTGGACTGCCGAAGAAATTGACCTTTCGCCTGACCTTCAAGATTGGAAAAATTTGAACGATGGGGAGCGTCACTTTATTTCGCACGTTTTAGCCTTTTTTGCTGCTTCTGATGGTATTGTGAATGAAAATTTAGCTGTAAATTTCATCTCTCGCATTCAGTATGCCGAGGCAAAATGTTTCTACGGTTTCCAAATTATGATGGAAAATATTCACTCTGAAACTTACTCTTTACTGATTGATACTTATATTAAAGATCCTGTTGAACGTGATAAAATGCTCAATGCAGTTGACCACATTCCATGCGTGAAGAAAAAAGCAGACTGGGCTTTGAAATGGATTGATAATGGCAACTTTATTGACCGTTTGTTAGCATTTGCCGTTGTAGAAGGCATTTTCTTCTCTGGCTCGTTCTGTTCAATATTTTGGATGAAAAAACGTGGCTTGATGCCAGGGCTTACGTTTTCGAACGAACTTATCTCTCGTGATGAAGGCTTGCACCGTGACTTTGCTTGCTTGCTTTATACACAACATATTCAAAATAAATACCCTGCCGATAAAATTTACGGATTGGTTCGTGATGCTGTCGATATAGAAAAAGAATTTGTAACTGATGCCTTACCCGTTTCGTTGATTGGTATGAACGCTGAACTGATGTGTCAATACATTGAGTTTGTGGCCGACCATTTATTAGAATCACTTGGTTTGGATAAAACTTATAATGCTGTTAATCCGTTTGACTTCATGGACATGATTTCGCTACAAGGCAAAACCAATTTCTTTGAAAAGCGTGTAGGTGAATATCAAAAGTCGGGCGTTATGTCGCAAAAAAGCGATATGGCTTTCTCGCTTGATGAGGAATTTTGATTTGATTTTGATTAAAAAAAGGCTGTAAATTATTGAATATCAATAGTTTACAGCCTTTTTTAATTTCACAAAAAATATTTTTTCTTCAATAGAAATCACTTCATTACAGGTAATTCTACATAAGTAGCCATATTGGGCGAACAATAAATTTTGTGTTGGGCTTTGATAAAATCTGAGTCTTTTGCTTCAAAAATATTGGTTACAAATTTCTGTGGGTTGCGGTCAATCACGGGAAACCATGTACTTTGTACTTGAATAATCAGGCGGTGTCCTTTCTTGAAAGTGTGATTAATTTCGTGCAAATCAATCGTAAATTCTTCGGGCTTATTGGGTATTAAAGGGCTTGGATTTGTAAAACTTTTATGAAAACGTCCTCTAAAAACCTCCATTGCTACTGGCAGTTGAAAACCACTCATTTGAAGGTTTTTACTATCAAAAGCTGGATATTCGTCAATAAGCTTTACAACCCAATCGGCATCAGTACCAGTAGTACTTGCCATTAAATGAGCAATAATCTTACCTGTAACCGTCAAATCTTCGGTGAGCGTATCGCCTCTAAAACTAATCACGTCGGGTCTTGAATAAACAAAGCGTTGGTCTTCGGTGTGCCAACTATTCCAACGGCTTCCTTCACCATAAGTCATTTCAATCGGTTGTGTGCGGTAAGGCACAGGTTTGGCTGGGTCGCTGGTATAGCTCACCGAACCTATTTTTGTTGGTTTTGTAAAAGAACAAGTATTATCGGCCGAAGCATATAATTTTTGAATTGTTGCTTCTTTGGGAGGCCACGATTGGTAGCTTTTCCATTGGTTGCTTCCTGTCTGAAAAGCATTTGCTTCATCGAATTTGCCATCGCCAATACCTTTAAGGTAATAATCAAACCATTTTTTCTGCAAAGTTTGAAACCATGCGGCGGTATTGCTCCCAAACTCAATTTTACCCAAACTTTCGGCATTATCTCTCGACCATTGTCCATGATTCCATGGGCCCAAACATATATAATTTTGATTGGCTTTGTCTTTTTTCTCCATGTGACTATACATCAATTGTGGCCCCATGAGGTCTTCTTGGTCGTAGTAACCTCCCACGTGCAGCATTGGTACTTGAGCTTTGCTCACATAATCAAGCGTGGAGTTTTTCTTCCAAAACTCGTCATAATTTGGGTGTTTTATAAAATTATTCCATGTCGGAATCTGGTTATGAAAATACTTATCGTTGACGTTTTTCAAAGAACCTAATTTTAAATACCAATCATATAAATCATATTGTGGAAAAGGAAACGTGCTACCCGATTTTTCATGCTCAATTTCGTAAGTATATTCCATACCATAACTCAATCTGAACGCTCCATTGTGATGAAAATCATCTCCCAAAAACAAATCACTCATGCAGGCCTGTTCAGATGATGTCTTTAAAGCAGGATGCGGGTCAACCGCTCCGACCAAAGCCAACCAACCAGGATACGAAATACCCAATAAACCAACCTTACCATTATTATTCTTTACATTTTTTGTAAGCCAATCAATCGAGTCATAAGTATCGGTACTTTCATCAACACTCCCAGGTTTCTGAGCGTGTGTTAGCGGACTATGAATTTCCATTTTACCTTCACTCTTATATTTACCTCTACAATCTTGAATAATAAAAATATAGCCTTCTTTTGCCATATTGGCTACATAAGACCACTTCAAAATATCAAAATCATCTCCTCGCTCGGCACTGTACGGTGTGCGTATCATCAAAATCGGTACGGCACTATTACTATTTTTTGGGGTGATGATAGTCGTAAATAATTTCACGCCATCTCGCATCGGAATCATGGCGGTAGTTTTGTCATAAGCTACAATTTCTGTTTGTGCAAAAACAAAAACTGAGCAATTAAGCATAAATAATAAGAGTAGAAAATGTTTTTTCATGTATTTGTTGAGTAATTGTTCTGAAAATATTTCTAAATATAACTATCATTTGTAATTTGAAGAACAGTTTTTATTTAAAAATATAACAGCACAGACAACCTTTCAATGTTTTTGTGCATATATACCATTGGAAGCACTCCAAAACTGATTTCATGCAAGAACAACAACTTATCGCAGCACTGAAAAAACAAGACCCATTTGTGCAGAAGCGTGTCTATGATACGTTTGTGAAGCGAATGTTCCGATTGTGTGTGCGGTATATAAAAGTAGAAGAAGATGCTCAGGAATTATTGATGAATGGTTTTTTGAAATTTTTCCGTTCGGTTGATAAAATTGAGTACCGAAGCGAAAATTCGATTGAACCATACTTGAAAAAAGTAATGGTGAACGAATGTTTGATGTTTCTACGGCAAAAGCAATTCAGCATGGTTTCATTGGAAGAAATAGCTGATAATGAGCCTATTAGCAATTTCAGTTTTTATGAAAACATTGATAAAGAGGAAATTTATACGCTAATTTTGAATTTACCAGTTGGCTACCGAACGGTTTTTAACCTCTTCGCCATTGAAGGATTTAGTCACCATGAAATTGCCGAAAAACTCAAAATCAGCGAGAATACTTCAAAAACACAACTGCACAAAGCACGATTGATTTTGCAAATTGAATTACAAAAACGAGGATACGATTATGGAAAAAAATATAGATGATTTTTTCAAGCGAAAAATCGAAAATATACAAGAAACATTACCTGAAAGTGTAGCTTTTGACGAAACGTTGCTTTGGAGAAACATACAGCAAGATTTACGAAAACCTAAGCGTTTTGTTTGGTATTGGGTCATGCCTGTAGCGGCGTGTTTGGTAGCATTGGTGAGTTGGTGGATTTTACCAGAAGATAAGGGCCTATTGCATACGCCAACTGCGGTAGTGCATTTAAAAACAATAATTACGCCAGTTATAACTGAAAAGAGAATCAAAAACGTCAATTTAGAAAAGCACCCAAAAATACCAAGTTTCAAGAACAACAAAACAACTATTTCTCAAAAATTAGATTTTCGTGTAGAAAGCATTGCATTAAAAAACGTTGTTTTTTTAAACAAAAATAGCAATAAACTGCCTGATTCGCTCGCTTTTCAATCAAATATTGCTTTTGAGAAAAAGCCTAAAATGAATTTCAAAACTGTGCATATCAACGAAATATCAAAACAAGAAGATGCTCCTTTTAAGCAGACAAGATTCAAGATTCAGTTTGCAACTATTGGCACAATTCAAACAAAAACCTATAATAACGAAATCATAAAAACACCTTCCATCAGAACACAATAAACAAAAATCATGAAAAAATTATTAATTATTTCGATGCTCATTTTGGGCATTGCAGTCCAGGCTTTTTGTCAAAAAAAGAAAGTGGGCTATGATACTTTGAGAGTTTTAGAGGGAATTAGACCGCCTATTTTAGTCTATGATTTTTTTCGAAAATCAGATATATATTTTAACGAAGAAGTTAAGAAAAATATCAATCATCTTGTTATTGACTTTGGCAATAAAAATCGCTTATTGATTAACTATCAAGGAGATACAAAATATGAATTGAAGCAAAACACAGATTCGCTCTTACGAAATTTCTGGAACGATTATTCAATGATTCGTGGTACTGTCAATAAAAATATGGTCAAGAAAATTACCTATTTTGGCAAAAACAAAAATGTCAATCGAAAAGCAATTATCGACATTCAGTATTTTCCGAAAAAAGAAGTTTTTCAGTTTGGCAAAGAGGTTGAATTAGTACGTTTAAAACAAGATACACTTGTTTTAGTTAATTTTGAGAATGAAGCTACCAACAAATTAGTAAAATCTTATAATCGAGTTTTTAAAACTTATGAAGAGCATACTTTTTTGTTCAATCTCAACACTATTGATGATGTTGAGGAAGTTTTAGAAACCAACATCAACCAAGCCATTGCCGAAACTGCCGAAAGAGCAGAAGCGGAGAGAAAAAATACTTATCCGTGGAAATCGGTAGATATAGAAAATGATGTAATGAATCAGAAAATAAGAAGTAAGACAAAGGGAAATGCTTTGTTTGATTTTATTAATTTTCATGCTGATATTGGAATGGGAGTGGTTAAAGGACAAGTCCAAAATTCAATAACAATAGCTTTTGATATTGCGTCAAGCAAATACTATAAAAAGGGATTCGCTTTAGGAGTACAAGGCTTTTCTAATATCAACGACAAATCATTAGTAGCGGTTAATCCCTCTTTCTTCACTGGCGTTACTTTTTATCAAAGAAAAAATAATATAACTCAATTTAAAGGAGGAATATTTGTTGGATTTAATAGATTTGAAGACTTAAATACAAAGGAACGGGTTTTTAATACAAAACTTTTGGGTTGGTATCAACTAACACCTTTAATACGAATTCAACCAGAAATTAGCTTGCCTGCATATAATCGAACTCAAGAAAAGTTTATTTCTGGAAGTGGACTGGGCTTTCGCATTTCTTTTGGTTTCTAAAATTTTGAAGCAGTAAAACAAACATGACATGCCTGTTGGGAATGTCATGTTTAGTTTATATTTCTACTACAAACTGTTTCCCGTTTCGCTGCGGAATAAATTGCTCAACTCCAGCCTTTATTTCTTCTGCCAAAACCTCCAATAGTTTGGTTTTCACAAAATGCCGATATGTTACCAAACTTATTTCTCGCACGGGTACGGGAGCTTTAAATTCTCGAATTTGTTTTTTTTGTTTTGCATCAAAATTAATCACTGCCAATTCTGGCACAATGGTTATTCCCTTATTCATTTCTACTATTTTTAGTAGCGATTCTATACTTCCTGCTTCGTATTCGAGATTACCGAAATCGGTATTTTTCTTACGTAATTCGCATAAATTCATCATTTGTGAGCGTAAACAATGCCCTTCTTCCAATAACCACAAGCGATTTACGTCAATATCTTCGGGAAGAATAAATTTTTTCTTGAGCGTAGATTCTTTATCAGACACAAAAACGACTAATTTTTCATGAAAAAGTGGATATTCTTTTATGCCTTCAGTATGAGTGGGCGTAGCCAAAATTCCTACATCCAACAAATCTTTTGCCAACTGTTCAGTAATCTGATTAGTATTCAGCTCGCTCACTTTTACTTTTAGTTGAGGATTGTTTTTGAGTAAATTATACAAAAACAAGGGCAGTAAATAAGGAGCAAGCGTTGGAATAATGCCAATTCTGATTTGTCCTTTAACCTCCAATTTTGTGTCATGAGCGAGTTGCTTCAAATAAGATGTCTCTTTTAAGATTATTTGAGCTTGGGCAATAATCCCCTTGCCTGTTTCGGTTGGTACAACTGGCTGTTTGCTACGGTCGAAGATAATTATCTCTAATTCTTCCTCCAATTTCTTAATCATCATGCTCAATGTGGCTTGCGTAACAAAACAAGCATTTGCGGCTTTCAAAAAATGTCGATATTTATCAACCGCTACAATGTATTCTAATTGTTGGAGGTTCATTTTTTAGAATTAAGAGTGAACAACGCTGAAATCTATATTATCTAATTGTAATATAGATTATATCTATGTAAAGATAAGAAATATCAGTTTGATTTAACAAGTAAAATTGATCAATTTTGTGAAAAGTTTTATTCTATTGATTAATCAAGTTCTTAAATAACCAAAAACATGAGCGACATCAAAAAATTGACCACTGCATCAGGTAAGCCATATTCAGAAAATGAAAATACCATGACAGTTGGAGCAAGAGGCCCTGTTTTGTTGCAAGATTTTATTCTGCACGAAAAAATGGCACATTTCAACCGTGAACGTCTGCCCGAAAGAGTAGTTCATGCTAAAGGCACAGGAGCTTTTGGAAAACTGACTGTTACGCACGATATTACGAATTATACTCGAGCAAAAATTTTTAGCAAAATAGGCAACGAATGTAAAATTTTATTGCGTTTCTCGACTGTGGGTGGCGAAAAAGGAAGTGCCGATAGTGAGCGTGACCCACGTGGTTTTGCTTTGAAATTCTATACAGAAGATGGAAACTGGGACTTAGTAGGAAACAATACGCCTGTGTTTTTTGTGAAAGACCCAAAGAAATTTGGTGATTTTATTCATACCCAAAAGCGTGACCCCAAAACAAACTTGAAAAGCCCAACTATGATGTGGGATTTTTGGAGTTTGAATCCTGAAAGTTTGCACCAAGTGATGATATTAATGTCAGACCGTGGTACACCAGCATCTTTACGCAATTTGCATGGTTTTGGTAGTCATACTTTTTCGATGATTAATGCTGATAATGAGCGAGTTTGGGTAAAATTTCATTTCAAAACCCAACAAGGAATCAAAAACTTTACGGGTGCTGAAGCAAATGAAATGAGAGGAATTGACCCCGACCATGCACAACGTGATTTAGTTGAGGCAATCGGAAACAAAGATTTCCCAACTTGGGCAATGAAAATTCAAGTAATGACTGAAACAGAAGCCAAAGATTTTCCATTCAATCCTTTCGACTTGACAAAAGTTTGGCCTCAAGGAGATTTTCCTTTGATTGAAGTTGGTACAATTGAGTTGAATCAAATTCCATCAAATTATTTTGCCGAAGTTGAGCAATCAGCTTTCGCACCAGCACACGTTGTTGATGGTATTAGCTACTCACCAGACCGTATGTTGCAAGGACGTTTGTTGTCGTATCCTGATGCTCAACGCTACCGTTTGGGTTCAAACTACGAACAAATTCCAGTAAATCGTTGCCCGTTTGCCGTAAATAATTACCAACGTGATGGCTTGATGGCTGTAAATGGTAATGGGGAAGATTCACCAAATTATTTTCCAAATAGCTTTGATGACATCGTAGCTGACGAAAGTTATAAAGAACCAGCAATGGAACTTGATTCAACTATTGCAGGTTGGTACGACCGCAACGCTGAGGGAGAAAACGACCACTATACGCAGCCAGGAATATTGTTCAGAAAAGTAATGACTGACCAAGAACGCAAAAATACAGTTGCAAATATTGTTGGAGCAATGAGTGGGATTTCTGGCCCAAAACGTGACGTTATCATTAACCGTCAACTTTGTCATTTCTTCCGTGCCGATATTGGTTTAGGAATGGCGGTAGCTCAAGGTTTGGGTGTAACAGTAGGCGATAATATGATGGCTCACGCATAATAATTAAAATTTCGTTTTAGTATAAGTATCCTAAAAACGCAGAATTATCAATCTTTGGTAATTCTGCGTTTTTTTTGTTATTTGCTTTTGAAAAGCTATTCCTGCCTAAAATAACCTGCTATATTATGAGACGAATCAACTCTATTGACTTTGTAAGAGGCTTAGTTATGGTCATTATGGCATTAGACCACACAAGAGACCTTATGCACATAAATTCTCTGACTCAAAACCCTACGGATTTAACCACTACCACCGCAGGTATTTTCTTAACTCGCTGGATAACTCATTTATGTGCCCCCACATTTGTATTTTTATCAGGAGCTTCGGCGTATATTTCCTTAAAAAACAGCAATAATTTGGCAGAAAGTAAGCGTTTTTTACTTAGCAGGGGTATTTGGCTCATTATTCTTGAGTTTACAATCATCAATTTTGCTCTTTGGTTTGACATCCATTTCCGTACTTTAATGATGCAAGTTATTTGTGCCATTGGTGCTGGTTTTGTTGTACTTTCGTTTCTACTAAAAATCTCACCACGAAATATCGGAATCGCTGGTTTGGGCATTATTTTTAGCCATAATCTCTTACAGGGAATCAGTTTTTCGCAAAATCCTTCATTAAATTTTGTTTCATCAGTGTTTTTTGCCCCGAATTTTTTCCAAATTACACCTAATTTTGCTTTTTTGGTGAGTTATCCAATCATCCCGTGGTTAGGGATTTTACTTTTAGGCTATGGTTTTGGGCATTTTTTTGCAATTCCTCCCGAAAAAAGGAAAAGACTGTTTTTACAATTTGGCTTAGGCTCATTATTGTTGTTTGTCTTACTCCGATTTATCAATATTTATGGAGACCCCGTTAAGTGGGCTGCCCAAAAAACGCCGCTTTTTACGTTCTTTTCTTTTATTAATGTTACAAAATATCCGCCTTCGCTTTTATATACATTGGTTACTTTGGGTATCATGTTTTTGGTTTTGTGGTTGGTTGATGGCATGAAAAATAAGCTCATTGATATATTTTCTGTTTACGGAAAAGTACCTTTGTTTTACTATTTAATTCATTGGTATTTGGTTCATAGCTTAATGTTAGTGATGCTTTTTACACAGGGATTTGGCTGGAAAGACTTGAATTTTGCTCCTTTTAGTTTTGGGCGACCACAAGTTGGTGAAGGTTTCGAACTTCCTGTTATTTATGCCATTTGGCTGGGTGTAATTATAATTATGTATCCTTTGTGCTTGTGGTACGGAAAATATAAAGCCAAACATACAGATAATAAATGGCTAAAATACTTATAAAGAATCGGGCTATGAATAAGAAAAAAAGTGGTTTTTAGTTTGTCAATTGGGCTATTATCTTTTTGTTGTTTTGCTCAATCAATGCAAATAGTGAAGTTTTCTTGATTTAGCAAACATAATAAACCCTATTTTCTATGAATAGTTTCTTTGTTAAATTGTAGTTTGAAACAGTAAATGCACCCAAATTTTTATAGGAAACCTACCCTCTTTTTCCCTATATTTACCCCGCAAATCTATTCATAAACACAAGTATGCTGACCGAAAAATCGACTGAAGAGCTTTTATTTGAAATCGAAAAATTGGAATTTCAACTTGCTCAAACAGAGCAACAAAAAGGTATTGACCAACTTCAAGATTTGGTTGATAATACCTCTGAAATCATCATGCTATTATCATTAAGTGGGCGTTTTTTATTTGTAAATGCTGCTTTTCGAGAAGTCTTTGGTTATTCAGATACCGAATTATCGCATCTTTCTTTGAAAGATATGTTGCATCCTCAGTTTGCTGATGATACTTTAGAAACTCTCCAAAGAATAAAAGAAGGTGATCAAACAATTGATTATCAGACAGTTATACGAAACAAGGAAGGTAAACGTGTTTATCTTTCGGGCGATATTAGTTGCCGTTTTGAGAATGGAAAAGCAGTTGCTTTCCGTTGCTTATTTCGAGATATTACACAACGCCGACGTGCCGAAAAAGCCCAGCAATTATATTATACCATTGCCCAACTCAACTTAAATACACCAAATCTTCAAGAATTTCTGACACAAGTTCATATCGAATTGCAGAAAAATATGTTGGCAAATAATTTTTTTGTAGCACTTTTTGAACCTGAAGCAGGCACGATTAATTTTCCATATTTTATTGACGAATATTCGGAAACCGAAGAAAATTATCACCGTCGAAAACTCGGAAACGGTATCGTAGAATATTCTATGGTACAAAATAAACCACTCTTTTTATCAAGTGAAGACATTAAGAAATTAGTTGAAGTTGACAAGATTTATTTCTATGGTTCATCGCTTCCCGAAGTGATGCTTTGTGTGCCATTGCACGTGGGCGAACGCACCACGGGTGTGATCGGCGTAAAGTCATATAGCGACCGTAACAAGTTCAATATCAGAGACTTAGAGTTGTTAGAATTCGTTTCTGGACAAGTAGCTGTAGCATTAGTTAGGAAACAAAAAGAAGAAGATTCGCTTCGCCAAACCTCTCGATTGAATGCAGTTTTTGATAGTAGCTCACACTTAATCTGGACAGTAAACCAAAAACGCCAACTAAGTTCGTTCAATAGAAACTATGTCGATTTAATTAGAATAAATCTCGGTGTTCCACCAGAAATCAATTCAAGCACCGAAAAATTAGGTTGGAAATTAATTTCACCAGAAGACCGCCCAGTACTGCGAGAAAAATACAATGCCGCATTTAGGGGTGAACCTCAGTATTTTGAAATGCACTGGGGAAATATTGATGGTGGAGATGATTGGTATGAGTTTTATTTCAATCCTATTTTATCGTCAGAAAGTGGACAAGTAGAAGAAGTTTCGGGCATTGCACAAAATATTACAGATAAGAAGAACTCAACAATTACGCTTCAAAAAAGTGAGCAGAAGTTTCGAGATACCATCGAGTCATTTATTGATATTTATTACCGCACCGATTTAGCAGGAAATATCAGCATGATTTCGCCTTCGGTGCTTACACATACGGGTTATAGCGTAGAAGAAGTGATGGGCAATAAAGTTGATAAATTTTTTGAAAATGCCGTTGATAGTTCCAAAAATATCAAAGGTTTATTAAAATCGGGCAGTATTACTAATTTTGAGGTAATTGTGAAGCGAAAAGATGGGGAACTTCGCCAGTTTATGCTTAATATCCGCATGATAAAAGATTCCAAAGGTATTCCTGTGGAGGTTGAAGGAGTTGCCCGTGATATTTCGGAATTGAAAAAATCTGCCGAAGAGTTATTGATAGCCAAAGATGAAGCCGAACGCTCATTGAAAGTAAAAGAGCGTTTCTTGGCAAATATGAGCCACGAGATTCGTACACCGATGAATGGCGTAATTGGCATGATTGACTTGATGTACGAAACGCCTCTTAATCCTGAACAAAAAGATTATGTTCAAACCATCAAGAAATCGTCAGAAACACTGCTTACAATCTTGAATGATATTTTAGATTTATCTAAAATTGAAGCAGGAAAAATGGATTTGCACAATGCCCCGCTCGACATCAAAGAAATTTTAGAGCGATTAGTTGGTCTTTTCCGCCAGCGAGCAATTGAAAAAAACAATAAATTGATTTATAAAATTGCCGATGATGTTCCTGCCTATCTGATTGCCGACCAAACTCGATTGTTACAAGTTTTCTCTAATCTTACCTCAAATGCCTTAAAATTTACCGAAAATGGAACTGTAACAATTTCATTATCAAAGATTTCTTCTAATGGAAAAATTCATGTACTGAAAGGCGAAATAACAGATTCGGGTATTGGAATTTCGGAAGAAGACCAAAAATTATTATTTGGAGCTTTCCAACAAGTAGATAATTCTACCAAAAAATCATTTGGTGGAACAGGCTTAGGTCTTGCCATTTCACGAGAACTTTGCCGCTTGATGCATGGCGAAATGGGCGTAACATCGGGTCATGGACAAGGAAGTACGTTTTGGTTTACTATTGAAGTTCGCTCAACAACGATTAGCCCAAATGTTTCTGAAAATGGCGAATCTGAGATAAGATTAACCGATTTTTTCAAGGTTTATTCACCAAAAATTTTATTGGTTGATGACAACCAAGTAAACAGAAAAGTAGCTTCCGAAATCTTAAATAAGTCTGGCTGTCAGGTGATTACGGCAGATAGTGGTGCAAAAGCCATTGAGGTTTTTGGTGCAAATAATGGACACTTCGACCTGATTTTTATGGATATTCAAATGCCCGAAATGGATGGCATAGAAACAACCAAAAAACTACGAGAACTATATGGAAACGCACTCCCAAAAGTGGTTGCCATGACTGCCTACTCGATGCAACATGACCGTGAAAGATTTTTGAGCGAAGGCATGGACGACTACGTGCCAAAGCCTATTCGTGCAGCTATTTTGGTACAAAAAGTAAGAGAGTTGGTCAGCGACCCAAAGGTGATAAACCTCATTCCCAACCCTGCACCACAAGAGAAGGGAGTTCAAACCCTCTCCACAGGAAAGGATTTAGGCGACCCACACTTCGATGAGGAATCTTTTACTATAAACTCAAACCTGCCAATTTTTGATATGGAAGTGGTGAATCAGCTTCGAGAAATGGTTGGTGATGAAACAATGATTTCGGTTTTTGAAGATTTTGAACGTGAAGCCGAAGAGCAAATTCAGAATTCAAAAAAAGCATACCCTGATAATGTAAAAACGATTCAAAGCGAATTGCATACCTTGAAGGGAAACTCTGGTACAATAGGTTTGGCACGCATCCACGAAATTACCGAAAAAATAGAAGTGCCTTCAAAAACAGGCGATTTGACGCATTTCTTAGAAGGAATGGCGGTTTTAGAAAAAGAATTCGCAGATTTTAAAGAAATATATAGAACCGTAATTTGAGTTGAAAATGTGCGAAATAATATTCCCTATTTCGTTCGATAAATCATCAATTTTTACTTCAACTTTTCCTTCAAATCCTCAAATTCTTTCTTCAAATAAGCATTTTTGTATAAAATTTGGTAGGCAAAGTTGGTGATTGGCATTGCTACATCGTATTGTTGCATCATTTCAAAAATACACTTTACTGCATAATAACCTTCGGCAATCATGTTCATTTCCAACTGAGCAGCTCGAACGCCGTACCCTCGACCAATCATATTTCCAAAAGTTCGATTTCGACTAAATTGCGAGTAAGCCGTTACCAGTAAATCGCCCAAATATGCCGATGCACTTAGATCACGTTCCATTGGGGCAATTATATCAACAACTCGTTTTATTTCCTGCATGGCATTAGACACCATCACTGCCTGAAAATTATCTCCACCGCCCAGTCCGTGCGTAATTCCGCATGCCAATGCTATAATATTTTTCATGACGGCGGCATATTCTACGCCATAAATATCTGCCAAAGGCGAAGTGCTGACATATCGGCAACGCATCAAATCTGCAAAATCGTTTGCCAAATCCATGTTTGGCGAAGCAATTGTCAAGTACGATTGTTTTTCTAAAGCTACCTCTTCGGCATGGCAAGGGCCAGCAATAATGCCCATGTTTTGGTGCGAAACTTGGTAGTTGTCGGCAAGCCAATCGGTTACTAATTGGTTGCTTTCAGGAATCATTCCTTTGATTGCAGAAATGATTTTTTTATCAGCTAAATTACTGATAGATAGCGATTTGAGTGCATCAGATACGAAAGCGGCGGGTACTGCCAGCACCACCCAATCTGTTACACGAAGGGCTTCTTTGAGATTTGTGTAAGGTTTTACTTTAGAAGGGTGAATCTCTACACTACTCAAATAATTTCGGTTGTGATGATGTTTTTTTATATGTTCGGCATCTTCTACATTTCTCATCCACCATTTTATATGCACATTTCCTTCACACAATATTTTTATGATTGCTGTCGCCCAACTTCCTCCGCCGATAACTGTAATTTTCATAAATCCTCAATACATTCAATTTGTTGATTCTATACTTTTATTATGCTAAGTAAATTAAAAGAGCTGAATAAAAAAAGAGCTTGCCTCTCGACAAACTCTTTTTTATACTTTTATTAGCCCTTAAAACTATTTTACTGAATACAATGCCTACTGAAAACAATCAACTATTTACTCTTTCTTCTTCTCTTTGTCGTCTTTTTTCTCTATTTTCTTCATTACAATATCTCCATCCTTCAATTTTTTTGATACTGCAATAAATGGACCAGATACAATTTCTTCTCCTTCTTTCAAACCATCAATTATCTCAATTGTACCTGCGGCTGTGTCTGTAATGCCAGTTTTCACTTCACGCATTTTTACTTTATCTTTGTCATGTACAAAAACTACTTCTTTAGGCTTGTCTTTCTTAGCTGTTGATTTTGGTTCTGCGGTTGTAGTTGCTTGATTATCAGGCCCATTGTTGTTGTCTGTTTTTACTTCATCTTTATCACCACGAGTTGTTACAGCAGCAATTGGTACACTTTTTACACCTATTTTTTTCTCAGTTACGATGTCCACGGTAGCGGTCATTCCAGGTTTAAACGGATATACTTTTCTTGCTTTTCTGTCAATTAAATCACGGTATGATTCTGGCAAAATTTTGATTCTTACTTCAAACTCTGTTACAGCATCGGTTGAAGCAGAAGATAATGCACTGCCCGAACCATTCGCCGTGTTTGCAATTTCGGTTACAATTCCTTTAAATTTTTTATTTGTCATGGCGTAAGAATCTACGTCAATTATGGCGGTATCGCCTAAACTTACTCGCACGATGTCATTTTCGTTTACATTTATACGTACTTCCATGTTGTTTAAGTTGGCAATACGAAGCATTTCTGTACCCGACATTTGCGAAGTTCCAACTACACGCTCGCCCAATTCGATTGCCAATTTCGACACAATTCCATTCATCGGAGCATATACGGTTGTTTTGTATAAGTTTGTTTTGGCATCTTTCAAACCTGCTTCGGCACTTCTAATATTAAAGTTTGCAGCCTCAACATTTGCTTTTGCCGACTCAATTTCTTGTTTCGCAACTTTCAAATTAGTTTCCGCCAATTCCATGTCAGAAGTCGAAATTACTCTATCATCAAACAACCTCTTTTGACGATTATATTCTTGTTGTGCCTTCAACAAGCGAACTTCTGATTGTGCTTGCACTGATTTAGATTGTTCGGCACCTGCTTTGGTTTGGTTCACCACCGCTTCCGAACGCTCAACAACCGACAAATAGTTTTCGGGCTTGATTTTAAGCAATAGCTGTCCTTTTTTGACAGAATCGCCTTCTTTTACGTATAAGCCAATGATTTCACCAGGAACATCAGGCGTAATTTTGACTTCGATTTCGGGTTGAATTTTACCTGATGCTGAAACAGTTTCGGTGATGTCGGACTTACCAACTTTTACAAAATCTACTTCAGTTGGCTTTTCTTTACCAATCCAACCTTGCGATTTTGCTACAAATATAAATATAACTAATAGGGCAACTACGCCACCCAAAATCCACCAGAGTCTATTTGATTTTTTCATTGAAAAAAGTAATTTTTTAGTCGGTAGTCAACTGAAGACTGACGATAGTTTTATAAAAATGTGAAAAGAATATTTAATGAATAATTTAATTTATCATTCACGCATTCTATCATTGAAAATTAAAAAGTAAGCGGTCTATTTTGATAATAGTCTAATATTTTGATTCGGAAAACGTAATCATATTTTGCTTGAATCTGATTGGCTCTTGCACGATCAAGGTTAGTTTTTGAAATATTATAATCTAAGGCATTCAACGCACCAACATTAAATCTTGCTTCGGCCGCTCTAAACGATTCTTCCAAAGCTCTTACTTGGTTGCCAAGTGCCGAAAAACGTTTGGCTGCATTTGTCATGTTTACATAAGCCAGCTCAATATCTTGACGAAGGCGTAAACGTACATTATCAGCTTGAACTTCGCTTTGTTTTTGTTGAATTTGAGCAGTTGTTAGACGAAATTTAGTGCTATATCCATTAAAAATCGGAATCCTTACATTCAACCCTAAAGAAGCGTTTCCATTGCCTCCCAATTGACGAAAATATGCAATTTTCTCTCTTGAAGCGACAGATGTAGGCACATAAGCAAAAACAGGATAACGAATATTGGCTACATTTACATAGCCAGCTTCTTGCTCTACTATTTTTTGGGTAACGTTTACATTTTCAGCCGCAGTTGAAAAAGAAGAATTGAAACTTGCACTTGCCGAAACAGTCGGCATTTTTAAGCCTTTGGCAATATCAACCGATTTTTGAGAAGCTTTTACTCGCATATCTGCCGCTTGTACGTCTGCCAAAAAACCTTGTGCAATTTCGTAAATTTGTGCAGGAGTTGCAGGATATGCCTGTATGCTCGGGTTTGGAACTTCTACCCTTACAAGTTCAATATCTCGGTCAGCACCAGTATTCATTAGTTGTTTTAAAGTCAATTTTGCTGAAATAATAGCATTTTCAGCATTAACAACGTTTAGTTCATCATTGGCTAATTGAGCTTTTATATCGAAAAGATTGGTTTCGGGCAATGAACCTGCATTGACCAATTTTTGGCTACGCTCCAACTGAATCTGAGTAACTTCCAATTGACGTTGGGAAATAGAAAGCAAGTCTTGCTGCGAAAGTACATTCAGATAACCCACAACGATATTTAGTGTAATCTGATTTTTCATGTTTTGCAAATCAAGCTGAGATGCTTCCAAATTGAGTTGATTTAAAGCAATGCCATTGCGGGTTTGATAACCATCAAAGAGTATTACACCACTATTCAAACCAAAACCATTAGAGCCAACAGTATTTGTTATAATACCATTGGTATAAGGATTGATGTTCCTTCCTGAAAAGAGATTGAAGTTAGTGCCGCCGTTGAGCGTTGGATACTTTGCCCATTTCGATTGATCAAGCGTATTAATTCCTTGCTCAACTTGGAGGTTGTTTTGCTTGATAGAAAGGTTATTCCGCAATGCGAAATCAATGGCATCTTGCAAAGTAACTTTGTCGCCACTATTGCCACTTCCCGACACAGCAGAAGACTGTGCAAAGACTAAAGAATTGGCAAGAAAAAAAGTTGAAAATAAAATTTTAGCTAATTTCATAAGAATTTAAGATGCTGTATTCAAAGTCTTCTCCGATATTGAACTTATTTGATACAACAATCTTACGAAACATTCGTATATGCTTGCTACAAGAAATGGATAAACGGTTTTTTTGAAGTTTGGAGGTGGGTTAGGGCATTTTGGGGATATAAAATTTTGAAAAAAGAAAAGTGTGGTATGATACAAAACCATGCCACACTTAGCCTAATAAAAGCACTTAGTTCGACAATTCTTTTGCTCTTTTTTCGGCTGCCAAAATGCCTTTTATTAAACCTTCCGATAGTTCATTTTCTTCAAAAGTTCTCAAAGCAGCTTCGGTTGTTCCTCCTTTCGAGGCTACGGCTTTTATTAAGTTATCAAGACTTTGCTCGGCATTATTAATCAAATGATAAGAGCCAAGCATAGTTTGTTTCACAAGTAAACTTGCCATTCCTTCATCAAATCCCATTTGTTTGCCAGCCTCAATCATGTGTTTTACAATATAATAAAAGTAAGCAGGCCCGCTTCCGCTCAAGGCTGTTACGGCATCAATCATGCTTTCGTCTTCCAAGTAAATCGAACGACCAGTGGCATTAATCAAATTTTCAACTTTACGAAGTTTGGGTGCATCAACTTCCGGAGAAGACGTAAAGCCTGTAATTCCCATACCCAACATAGCTGGTGTATTTGGCATGGCCCGTACAACCAATTGATGGCCAAGAGCAGTCTGAATTTTTGAGATCGGAATCCCCGCCATGATTGATAAAATCACTTGATGAGGTTGAATTACGGCACGGAGTTCGTCTTGCATCGAAGCAAAGTCTTGGGGCTTTACCGAAAGTATAATTAGCTCATAGTCAGCTACTTGCGAGTTTATGACGCTTACAACCATGCCTTCTTTGGCGGTTTGTAAAGCCTCACTACGTTCCTGATTTTTTTCGATTAATAATAAATCTTCTTTTTTTACTAAGTCATACTGCAAAAATGAGCGGGCAAATGCCATACCCATATTTCCACAGCCTACAATGGCGATTTTCATTAAGTAATTTTTATAAAATAGAGGAAAAATATATGCAAAGATTGAAAAGAAATTACATGGAAACAAGATTTTTATAAATCGTCAATTCATCTCCTCGCAAATTTTTCTTTTCTATGATATTAATACTTTTCGGTAAAATAGGTGCTAAAATGCCCTTTTTCAACTGCTTTTGGCTACGAAAAAGTCTAACTTCATCAAATAATTGAGCATCAATAAAACTTTGTAGGAGTTTTGTGCCACCCTCTACGATGACCGACCCAACAGCCGTCCCTAAAAAAGCAATTTCAGAAACAATTGAATTTACGTTTGGTGAGTTTAAAATAAATCCCCGAGTGGAAGCTCCCCCATCGGGGGCGGCAGGCAAGCGATTATTCCTATCAATCACAATTCTTATCGGATTTCTCCCTGTCCATTCTCTTACGCTTAGCTTTGGGTTGTCGTATAAAGCTGTATTTGTACCAACCATAATGGCATCTTCTTCGCTTCGCCATTTGTGCGAAAGCTTGTGCGATAAAGTATTACTAATTTTAACTTGTTCAAAGTTTTCACCAGCGATAAAACCGTCAGCCGTTTCTGCCCATTTCAAAATAATATAGGGACGATTCTTTTCGATTACCGTAAAAAATCGGGCATTTAACTCTCTTCCTTTTTCTTCCAAAATTCCTGCAATAACCTCAATACCAGCCTTCTGCAACTTTTCAATGCCTTTTCCTGCTACCAATGGATTTGGGTCGAAATTACAAATCACTACTTTTTTAACTTGATGTTTCACCAATAAATCGGCACAAGGCGGCGTTTTTCCAAAATGGGAGCAGGGTTCGAGCGTTACATAAACTGTTGATGCTGACAGCAAAGAGTTGTCTTTAACTGAATTGACAGCATTTACTTCGGCATGACAATCGCCGTATTTTCGGTGCCAACCTTCGCCAATAATTTTGTCATTATGCACAATCACGCAGCCAACGATCGGGTTAGGGCTTACGCTGCCTCGACCAATTTCGCCCAATTGTAAGGCACGGAGCATATATTTTTCGTTGGTATTCAATGGGTGAATTAGCGAATTAGTGAATTAGTGAATATTTTTGCAAAAAACCATTTTTATGTTTCAAAAATCCAGTAAAGAACTCTTTCATGATTTGCTACGCCAAATTACGGTGTATGAACCACAAGAAACAAAAGAAATTGTTTTTTGGTTGATGGAATTTTATTTGGGTTTGAAGAAAATGGATGTTTTGGGCGACAAACTTATCGAAAAACAGATAGATTGGGCAAATATCATTGAAAGATTAAATAACCACGAGCCCATTCAATACATTTTGGGCGAAACTGATTTTTACGGAAGAAAATTTTTGGTAAATGATTCAGTCCTTATTCCAAGACCCGAAACCGAAGAATTAGTACAATTGGTTATTGAAAATATTCCACGGGTAGCAGTGGGCGAAAAAGAACTCAACACTCAGAATTCAGAATCGCACGGCGAACCGTTCAGAAATATTCTCGACATTGGCACAGGAAGTGGCTGCATTGCTATTTCATTAGCAAAAGAATTACCCAACTTTCAAGTTTTTGCTTATGATATTTCCGAAAAAGCCCTCGAAACGGCACAAAAAAACGCTGAATTGAATAAAGCAAAGGTGTTTTTTGAAAAAATTGATATTTTAAATCATACAATTACACAATCTCATAATTACTCGTTCAATATAATAGTTAGCAATCCGCCTTATGTTACGAAGCAAGAAATTGAGTTAATGCAAAAAAACGTCATTGATTTTGAGCCACATTTAGCTCTTTTCGTAGAAAACAGCAACCCTTTTGTTTTTTATGAAGCCATCGCTAACTTTGCTTATAATAATCTGACCATCAATGGTTTAGTGGCAGTCGAAATAAATGAAGCATTAGGTAATAAAACTGCAGAAATATTTTTAAAAAAAGGATTTTCAGACGTAGCAATAGTGAAAGATATTCATCAAAAAGATAGGTTTGTAAGAGCAACGCTAAGTAAAAAGATTGAAAAGCATTGAAGGTTTGTAAGGCTTTTGCTTATCTTCACGTTTTAAAATTTCCACGATTTTAAGAATCGTGCTGCAAAATATATGGAAAGCTCAAGAATTTTACATAGAAAAATAAGAGAAGTTTTTTCGGAAACAGGCAAAGTTGTCATTGGTCAAGAACGATTGATTAATCGTTTGTTGATTGGACTTTTTACGGGCGGACATATCCTGCTCGAAGGCGTGCCTGGACTCGCTAAAACCAAGACTATCAACACTTTAGCTAAGGTTTTAGATTTGGGTTTTAATCGTATTCAGTTTACACCCGACTTGCTTCCTGCCGACTTGGTGGGTACAATGATTTACAACCAAAAATCAGGAGATTTTGAAGTTAAAAAAGGACCAATTTTTGCTAATTTGATTTTGGCCGATGAAGTAAATAGAGCTCCAGCAAAAGTTCAGTCGGCTTTATTGGAAGCGATGGCCGAAAAACAAGTGACCATCGGCGACGAATCGCACCAACTCGACCGCCCATTTATGGTGATGGCAACCCAAAATCCTGTTGAGCAAGAAGGAACGTATCCGTTGCCAGAAGCCCAAGTAGATAGGTTTATGATGAAGGTTTTTGTTGATTATTTGAACAAAAACGATGAACTCGAAATGGTTAGAAAAATAGCGAATCTTAACGAAAACTATGTTCCGAAACCTATTTTAGATAAAGAAGAAATTGCTGCCATTGGACAAGAAATTAATCGAATTTCTATCTCCGAAATGCTCGAACGCTACATAATTGAGTTGGTTTTTGCTACTCGTCGCCCTGCCGAATATGGCATGAAAGACGAAGCTCGCTACATACAATTTGGGGTTTCGCCTCGTGCAGGAATCGCCTTGTATAATGCCGCCAAAGCCCTCGCTTATTTCGACGAACGAGACTATGTATTGCCAGAAGACATTAAAGCTTTAGTTCACGATGTTTTCAACCACCGAATTATTCTCAACTACGAAGCTGAAGCCGACGGACTCACCACTCGTGAAGTAATTGATAATGTGCTGAAAAAAGTGGCGATTGGGAGATGATTTTTAACTAAAACCTTAGATTTTTTGCTTTAAATTGATTTTATGAAAAATATTTTTCATAAAGTTTGGAAAATAGTAATTTTATACTCTACATTTGTAGAAACAAATCTATAAACGTAGAAATGAAATTAACTGAAGCCGAAGAAACATTAATGCAGTATTTGTGGGATGCAAAAAAAGCTTTTATGAAAGATTTATTAGATACCTATCCCGAACCTAAACCTGCCCCAACAACCGTTGCTACACTTTTGAAAAGAATGATTGATAAAGGTTTTGTAGCATATCGAGAATATGGAAATTCAAGGGAATATTATCCGTTGATAGAAAAAAACGATTATTTTTCAAAGCAAATGAATGGCATGATTAACAAGTTTTTTAATAATTCAGTTACACAATTTGCTTCATTTTTTACATCAAAAACAGATTTTAGTGAATTTGAATTAGAAGAATTGAAAAAAATTATTGATAATCAAATCGAAAAAAAGAAAAAATGATACTCTATCTTTTGAAATCGAGTGCGTGTTTACTCATCCTTTTGGGCGTTTATAAATTCTTTTTAGAAAAAGAAAAAATGTTGCATTTCAATCGCTATTTCTTATTATTTAGTTTGATTTTTAGCTTTTCTATTCCGCTCATTTCAGTCGAAATTGCACAAGAGAATATAGAAATAGAAGAGGTAAATAAATTCATTTCCACAGAAAACATTCCTATTAATATTCCGAATGAAATCACAAGAAATGAAATACAAAATACTGATTATCAAGGCATTATAAAATATATTTATATTATAATTACTTTGTTTTTATTAATAAAATTTACAAAAAATCTACTTGTTTTTACGAATAAAATCAGGCAAAATCAAAAAGTCATAGTTGATGGAAAATCTTTTATTTTGCTCAAAGAAAAGGTTGAACTTTGTACTTTTCTGAATTATGTTTTCATTAACGAAGATGAATATAATAGTATTGAAAACGAATTGATAAGTCACGAACTGACACATATTCGTCAGTTTCATACCTTGGATATTCTTTTTATCGAAATTTTACTCATCGTTTTTTGGTTTAACCCGCTACTTTATTTTTACAAAAAAGCGATTCGGCTCAATCATGAGTTTATGGCTGATGATGCTGTCAATCAGAAATTTCAAAATATTCGATTTTATCAAGAATTACTTTTACAAAAATCCATTGGCAGTCTTACTTTCAATCTTACAAGTAATTTAACTTTTCAAATCACTAAACAACGACTTCTAATGATGACAGCTCACACCTCCGCCAAAGTAGCTTTGCTCAAAAAAGTAATGCTGTTGCCCGTTTTTTTGATTTTGCTATTTAGCTTTATTGACATTTCTTTTGCACAAAAACCTACTAAATCTCTTGAAATACAGGTCGTTCCAATTGATAAATCAAAAAAGAAGTTAACGCAGAAGGATGTTAATATGAATAATGCGAGTATTCATATTTTTGAGGATTTTAATCCTGCTATCCATGAAAAAGGCAAGATAAAATATCCCAAAAAATATAGTGAACTAACAGACGAAGAGAAAAAAAAGCTTAGTGAAAGTCCAAGTTATTCTGAAAAAAACACTACAACTGATGAAATGATGGAGTTGTGGGCAAGTACCGATAAATATGGTGTGTGGGTAGATTCAAAACGAATTCCAAATAGTAAACTTAACAATTATAAAGCGGCTGATATTGCCGAGTTTTCGATTAGCCGACTATACAAAAATGCTCAAGTTGGCAACCGCCGTTTTCAAATTGATTTGATGACACATAAATACTACGATGAAGTATATATTAAAGAAGTAAAAGAATCTCCTTTGTTTTTTCTTGATAAAAGAACTAATAAAAACAAACTCAACAAAAAAAGCTGATAAGCGGTACTGATTTTGCAGGTTTTACTAATAAAAGTTAGACCTGCAAAATGCCTTTTCTACTCATAAATCACGCTCAATAACTCTACCAAGCAAGCAATTCGTTCATCCCAACATAAACCTTAATTTAATACAACTCTCTACATTGATTTAGATTTTTGTTTATTTATACACAATATTGATTTGGATTTTTATCATTTAATCTTTAATTTTGATTTGTATTTTTCAAAATCAAATGTATTTACAAAGAAAAATTGATACGGAATTAGAGAATTGGAAGGATTTACCACAAAGAAAACCTTTGATGTTGCGTGGTGCAAGACAAGTAGGAAAATCTTCATCAGTAAAGAATTTATCCAAACAATTTCAATATTTTGTTGAAATAAACTTCGAGGAAAACCCAAACTATCAGGCTATTTTTGACAAAGGACTTACTCCAATAGAAATATGTGAGCAACTCGCTGTTGTTACAAATACGCCAATTATTAGTGGTAAAACACTACTATTCTTTGATGAAATACAATCTTGCCTTCCAGCTATTTCGTCATTACGCTATTTTTACGAAAAACTACCAGACTTACATTTGATAGCTGCGGGTTCATTATTAGAGTTTGCCTTAGCCGAGCTTCCATCGTTTGGTGTTGGCAGAATCCGCTCAATATTTATGTTTCCTTTCTCATTTGAGGAATTTTTATTGGCATTCAAAGAGAATAGTTTACTCAAAGTTTTAGATAAAGCAACTCCTGAGCAAACAATTCCTGATATTATCCATCAAAAATTAAAAAAATATCTTAAAAAGTTTTTAATCATAGGAGGAATGCCCGAAGCGGTAAATTCGTATGTTGCCAATGGAGACCTGCTTGAAGTTCAACGTGTTTTAGAAGACTTGACTCAATCAATTGAAGTCGATTTTGCAAAATACAAAAATAGGGTGTCAACTGCGAAAATTAGAGAAGTTTTCAATGCCGTAGTACAACAAGTAGGAAATAAATTCACATACTCCTATCCCAACGCCACATTAAATAATATTCAAATTAAGGAAGCCTTAGAACTTTTGACATTGGCAGGTTTGGTTTTTCCTGTTACACATTCGGCGTGTAACGGAATACCCCTAGGAGCTGAAATTAATGTAAAAAAACGCAAATTTTTGATTTTTGATACTGGTATCTTTCAAAGAATTTTGGGTTTGAATATTAGCGAACTACTCATCGAAGATGATTTTAATGTAATTAATAAAGGAAATATTGCAGAGTTGTTTGTTGGTTTAGAACTTCTAAAAAACACACCTCCTTATGAAAAAAAAGACCTATACTATTGGCAGCGAGAAGCAAAGAATAGTCAAGCAGAAGTTGATTATATCATTCAAAAACAAGAAAAAATAGTACCAATTGAGGTAAAAGCGGGTACAAAAGGAACAATGCAAAGTTTGTATATTTTTCTTGACGAAAAAAAAATAGACGAGGGAATCAGGGTATCTTTAGAAAATTTCTCTGCAATAAATCATGTAAAAATATATCCTTTGTATGCAGTAAAAAAAATAGTGTCTTGAAATAATATAAACTTTTATTTTTCTAAAAAAACTGTTTTAAAATGAGCCTTTACAAAGATTAAAAAATTAGACCTGCGGTACAGACCTTCATCACTCATAAATCACGCTCAATAACTCTGCCACGCAAGCAGGTTTTTCTGAACCGTCCAATTCAAAAACAGCATCAATGATGAGTTTTGCACCGCTTGGTTGCATATCTTCTATTGCTTTTAAAGTTGCCTTCATGCGAACTCGACTATTCACGGGTACTGGCGAGATAAAACGCACTTTATTTGTGCCATAATTCAGTCCCATTTGAGCAGATTCTACTTTGAACATTTCATACATGAATTTTGGTGAAAGCGAAAGCGACAAAAAACCATGAGCAATTGTACCACCAAAAGGGGAAAGTTTGGCTTTTTCTACATCAACATGAATCCATTGGTCGTCTAAAGTTGCTTTGGCAAAATCATTAATTTTTTCTTGTGAAAGAGTTTGCCAACTTGATGTGCCAAGTTCCTTCCCAACATGAGCTTTCAAAGCAGCTAAATCTTTGAATACCAACATTCCAGATTGTGAATTTGCAGGCTCGTCCGTTTTTACCATTTCACTTTCTTTAGATTCAGAAGCAGTAAAACTTGGCATCTTCACCTCATCCGACATCACCACAACCGCTTTTCCAATCACTTTTCTATTCATCAAATCATTCAAAGAGTCAGCCGCATTTTCGAGTGAATATAATTTATGGATGTGTGGACGTAAACGTCCTTTCATAAAATAACCTGCCAATTCTTGAATATTTTTAAAATTTTTGGCTGCTTCTTTCTCGGCAAATTGTCCCCAAAAAACACCGACAATGGCACAACCTTTCAGCAAAGCCAAGTTTAAAGCAATTTTTGGAATTTCGCCTGCGGCAAAACCAACTACCAAATAACGCCCTTTCCAAGCGATTGAGCGTAAGGCTGGTTCGGCAAATTTATCGCCAATGGCATCATAAATTACGTCAACGCCTTTGCCTTCGGTGATTGTTTTTATTTTTTCTCGTAAATCTTCAGTTGTATAGTTTATTGTGAAATCTGCTCCTTTTTCTTGACAAATCGCCAATTTTTCATCGGTTGATGCCGCCGCAATTACTTTTGCACCCATTAGTTTGCCGAGTTCAACGGCAGCTAAACCAACGCCACCTGCTGCACCCAAAACCAATAAAGTTTCGCCTGCTTTCAGTTCGGCACGGTCTTTTAAGGCGTGATACGATGTTCCATAATTATACATCACCGAAGCTGCCATTACAAAATCCATTTTCGGTAACATCGGAAAAACTCTTCGAGCATCAACCAATACTTCTTCTGCCATTCCACCCCAACCTGTCATCGCAAAAACTTTATCACCTACTTTTAGGTGCTTTACGTCCTCTCCAACTTCCTTTACAATGCCCGAAACTTCGCCTCCAGGCGAAAAAGGCAAAGCAGGTTTAAATTGATAAAGATTTTGAATAATCAACGTATCAGGAAAATTTACACTACATGCCATTACACTAATTACGACTTTTCCTGCCTCAGCTTTTAAAGATTCGAGTTCTTCTAAAATCAGCGTATCGGGCTTGCCAAATTGTTTACAAAGGAGGGCTTTCATCGTTTTTTATTTTGTTGAATTTGAGGTAAATAGTTTACCGATGACAATCAATAGTTCACACAAACTTTCGACTGTAAACTATGGTCAGTGGACTATAATTTTCACAAAAAACGCAAAAATTACACTCATTTTTCACTTTTTTTATTCATTTATTTCTTAAATTTTTAAAAAAAACTATCTTTGCCCCACTTTCCTATAAAATCTAATGTTCTATGCTTTACTACTTATTTACCTACCTCGACAAGGCTTTCAATTTTCCAGGTGCTGGCGTGTTTCAGTATATCACTTTCCGTGCCATGGGAGCAATTGTTTTTTCACTGCTGATTGCCTCTATTTTCGGTAAAAGAATCATCGTTTTGCTGCAAAAACTACAAATCGGAGAATCTATCCGTGATCTTGGGCTTGAAGGTCAAATGCAAAAAAAAGGTACGCCAACGATGGGTGGATTCATCATTTTGGCTTCGTTGATGATTCCTGTGTTACTTTTTGCCAAATTAGATAATGTTTATATCGTTCTGCTTATCATTGCAACATTGTGGACTTGCGGAATTGGCTTTGCCGATGATTATATCAAAGTTTTCAAGAAAGACAAAGAGGGCTTGAAAGGTCGCTTCAAAATTATTGGACAAGTTGGCTTAGGTATAATTGTCGGACTGACGCTTTATTTTAATGATTATGTAAAAATTAGAGTTTACGAAAAAGCTAAAATAAGTACCGCTGTTGGAGAAGTTCAAAAATATTTTGATACGCACTCACTTACTACAACTGTTCCTTTTTTCAAAAATAATGAGATTGATTACCATGCTTTTGGTAGTTGGCTACCCGAAAATTTAGCTTGGATTCCTTATGTTTTGATTGTGATTTTTATCATTACAGCAGTTTCCAATGGAGCAAATATCACCGATGGCATTGATGGTTTGGCGGCAGGAACTTCTGCTATTATTGGACTTACTTTAGCTGTTTTTGCGTATTTATCGGGCAATAAAGTTTTTTCGCAATATCTCAATATCATGATGATTCCAAACTCTGGAGAGGTCGTGATTTTTTGTGCGGCGTTTGTCGGAGCCTGTATTGGGTTTCTGTGGTATAATGCTTATCCTGCTCAGGTTTTCATGGGAGATACAGGCAGTTTGATGCTCGGAAGTATTATTGCTGTATTGGCATTGGCACTCAGAAAAGAGTTGTTGATTCCAGTAATGTGTGGTATTTTCTTAGTCGAATTGCTTTCGGTGATTATGCAAGTAAGCTATTTTAAATACCAAAGACGAAAGAGTGGGCTGGAATTTGCCCAGAAAAACCGCTTATTTTTAATGTCGCCATTGCACCACCATTTTCAGAAAAAAGGTTATCACGAAGCAAAAATCGTAACCCGTTTCTGGATTATTGGAATCGTATTGGCTGTTGCTTGTTTGGTAACTTTGAAATTGAGATAAGAGTCAAATTTATATATTTTGAAGGTGATAAATCGTTGGTTTATCACCTTTTTTTATTAGACTTCCTGCGAAAGTATTTTAAGTCGAAAAACACCATCTTTTCGGCTACAAATTGAGTAAATTTTTCAACCGTAGCGGTGCTATGCTTTCAAA
>NZ_JAYWCU010000074.1:0-41746 GCF_043780375.1 Emticicia sp.
TGAGCATTATAAAACTGCTGATACCATCAAAAATGCGGTTGATGAGATTCTATCACAAGTAAAACACAAATACACGATTACTTTTAATTAAGTGCTTAAGCGATTTAATTTGGTTTTTTAATGGCTTATTTCTGTTTCCTTGCCGAGTGAATTTTAAATTAATCGAATATTACCTGTAATATCGTCTCTGCTCTGCGAAGTTTGCAAACTTCGCAGAGCCAAATATTATTTCAACCACCCCTTTATCGTCTCCGTCATTGCCTCAAATTCAATCAAAAAGCCATCATGCCCATAAATAGAATCAATTAGGGCGTATTGAGCATCGGGGATATGTTTCGCTAAAAACTCTTGTTCTTCGGGGGGGAAAAGTACATCAGAACTTATGCCAATGACCAAAGTTTTGGCTGTAATTGCTTTCAAACTTTCTTCAACTTTTCCACGCCCACGCCCCACATCGTGCGAATCAAACATTTTGGAAAGCATCCAATACGAAAAAGCATTGAAGCGTTTGCCCAATTTTTCGCCTTGATAATTTTGGTAAGTATTTGCCCTAAAAAAATCCACTTGTCCTTCATCTCTTGACTGTGTACGCCCATAAGTTGCATAATTTCGGTACGATAAAAGTGCAATCGAG
This sequence comes from Emticicia sp., assembly GCF_043780375.1. GTDB lineage: Bacteria > Bacteroidota > Bacteroidia > Cytophagales > Spirosomataceae > Emticicia. Next base: position 635 of record NZ_JAYWCU010000074.1, read on the forward strand.
CGGGCTACTTTCATACCATTCATTCCAGCTTTTGGGTGGCGTTCAGTCCAAGTTGGGTCTGATGCAATCGCCATTCGTTGCGACTCATTAAAGGCAATTCCCCACGGCGAATGTATGGCATTTGTTGAAAAAAGTATCAGATTTTCAATCAAATCGGACTCTATAATTGCCCATTCAATGGCTTGTTGTCCACCAAGCGAACCGCCTAAAAGCGTTTGTATTTTGTTGATATTCAGACTTTTACGTAGTAAATCAATGGCACTTACCACATCTCGGATACTCAAAAATGGAAAATCATGAAAATATGGCTCGCCAGAAATCGGGTTCTTACTCAAAGCATTGGTCGAGCCATAATGCGAACCTAAAATATTGGCACAAATAATAAAATGTTCGTTCGGATTATATAATCTTTTTTCACCAATTAAGCCATTCCACCAGTCCGACGGATTGGCATTTCCTGTAAAAGCATGACAAACCCACACCACATTATCCATTGCTTCATTGAGCTTTCCATAAGTTGTATATGCCAAATCAAATTCGGGTAGCCACTGACCAGATTCTAACTTAAAAGGTTCGTCGTAATGAAATACTTTATTCTCCATTTTTATTTCTTAATTTTCTTCAACTCTGCCGCAATATATCTATCAACCATTTTATCCAAAATTGATAAAGTGAGTGTTCCTTGCGAAAGCACAAGGTCATGGAACGCTCTTATGTCAAATTTGTCTTTCAGTTGGTCTTCGGCTCTTTTTCGTAATTCTTTTATCTTTATTTCGCCCATTTTATAAGCCAAAGCCTGCCCAGGCCAGCATATATAGCGGTTTATTTCAGTGTTTACTTCGTGCAACGACAAAGCAGTGTTATCGGCTAAATAACTAACTGCTTGCTCTCTTGTCCAACTTTTTTGGTGAATACCTACATCTATTACTAAGCGGCATGCACGCCACATTTCGTAAGTTAATCTTCCAAAATGGCTGTAAGGGTCTTTGTATAAACCTAATTCTGTACCCAAATATTCAGCGTATAAACCCCAACCTTCGCCAAACGCATTGATGTAAAGGTTTTGTCTAAATTTGGGTAAATGAGTTAATTCTTGAGTCAACGCATTCTGTAAATGATGCCCTGGAACTGCTTCATGTAGCGTGAGGGCTTCAAGAGTATATAAAGTTCGACTACTAAGATTATAGGTATTTACCCAATAACTTCCCGACCGATTGCTATTAATAGAAGCACCCGAATAACGTCCTGCCGTGTATGAGGGAGCTAAAAAATCAGGCACTGGAACAACGCCATAAGGTTGTCGAGGTAGTTTTCCAAAAAGCAGTGGTAATTTCCCATCAATCTTTTTTGAGATGTACGAAGCTTCTTTTAATAAGCCTTCTGCCGAAGTTGGATAGAATTTTGGGTCTGTTCTTAAAATTTGAATAAAATCTTTTATCGGGCTATTAAAATTGACTTCTTTCATCACTTCCAACATTTCTTTTTTAATTCTCTCAACTTCTGATAAGCCAATGTTATAAACGTCGTTTGGCGAAAGATTGGTAGTTGTGAAAAACTTCACTTTTTCACTATAAAAAGCATCGCCATTTGGAAAATTGCTTGCTCCAAGCGTAGTACGAGTATTGGGATAATATTCGTTTTCGAAGAAAGTTTTTATTTTTTGATAAGTTGGAATAACGTTTTCTGCAATGGCTTTTTTGCCTTCAATAATAATATTATTCCAATCATTATCATTGACGCCGTAAGGTTTGCTTACAAAAGGTTTCCAAAAAACTGATTTTTCGATATTCTCTACAATGTGCTGCTCATAGGTGCTTTCGTAGCCTTTCAAAGCTACTTTTGGTTGCGAAATGCCTAATTGCAAACCTTTTCGCATCAATGCCAAATGCTGGTCTGTATATTGCGGAAAGGCTTTTAGTTTTCGAATATATAAATCGAGCGATTTTATGGTTTTATAATTGTTACTGGCAATAAATGCAAAATCGATATGAAAGCCATCGTCTGAGAGAATCGGATTGAGGTATTCTTTATATTCATAAAAAGTCAACTGATTTTTTACTTCATGAATCAATAATTCTAAGTTTATGAGGTCGTTGAATGCTAGTTTTTTACTGTCTATTTTCTCCAAATTTTTATAAGCAGCTAATTGAAAATTATATCTTCTCAACAAATCAGCTTCGGTGAAAGAACCCAAAGGATGGTTGCTGATTGTATCTCGTGGAAACTCTTTACTATTGAATTTTTCTAAATCTGCTGCGATTTTCAGAATAGTTTGTTTTGCCGAACTTGTCTGACAATCGGCAGTTTGTATTGAAAAAAAAGTTAAAAATAGTAAAAGTGTTTTTTTCATAAGTTTATTTTTATTAATGATTTTTTCTCAATCTTTCAAAAAGCTCAACAACTCTTTTAATGCGAGTTTCTATCTGCTTACCACTGTTTATCCAAGTTTTATAATTCTTTTGATTTGATGGTGAAAGTTTATTGAATAACTCCGCCATTTCTTCATCGAAATCAATAGCTTCTTGCAATTCTGTGGGCATGTCTACCACTCTTTCTTCAAAATCCTCTTCAACTGAAATCGTAATTTCGTCATTCAGCTTTATGCCTAACTGTTTTTGCAATTTTAAAGGAATAGTTATTGCATGAAAACCATTTCCTTTTGGAAATAGATTACTTTTGAAAGGCTTCTCATTAATAAATCCTTTCACTTTTACAAAACCACGCTTGCCAAAAATGGCATAAGCATCTTCGGGGAAATTAATATAATTCCATGAACCAGCCAGACTTGGTGGCATTTTCTTGATAATCTCCTTGAAATGAACGACTTTGCTTGGCATAGACTTTAAATAAAATTAGGTCTTTAGCTCTTAAAACAAGAAACTAAAGACCTAATCGAATTTTATAATGCTTGTGAAATATCGGCTTTAATATCTTCAATATGTTCGTAACCGCACGAAATTCTCAACATATTTACATCGACTCCTGCCGAAACCTGCTCGTTTTCTGAAAGTTGAGAGTGCGTAGTTGAAGCAGGATGAATTATCAAAGTTTTTGCATCACCAACATTGGCCAAGTGAGAAATCAATTTTAAGCTATTTACAAATTTCTCAGCTCTATCACGTCCACCTTTTAGTTTAAACGATAAAACACCACCAAAACCACGTTGTAAATATTTTTTTGCTAATTCGTGGGTTGGGTGTGAAGCAAGACCAGGGTAAGTTACTGATTCCACTTCAGGATGTGTCACTAACCATTGTGCTAAAGTCAAAGCGTTTTCACAAGTACGTTCAACTCTCAAAGTGAGTGTTTCAAGTCCTTGAATCAACAAAAATGAGTTGAATGGCGACTGGCAGGCTCCCCAATCTCTCAAACCTTCAACCCTACATCTGATGATATATTGAATATTGCCGAAAGATCCACCAATGCCAAAAACGCTATTATACACTAAGCCATGATAGCTGGGTGATGGTTCGGTAAATTGTGGGTATTTTCCATTGCCCCAGTCGAATGTACCGCCATCAACAATTACACCACCCATAGTTGTGCCATGTCCACCAATCCATTTGGTTGCAGACTCTACCACTACATTGGCACCGTGTTTAAGTGGCTGGCAAATAGCTCCGCCAGCACCAAAAGTATTATCGACAAACAGGGGAAGGTCGTATTTCTTTGCAAGAGCTGCTAATGCTTCAAAATCGGGTACACTTAAACCAGGGTTTCCTATGGTTTCAACATATAATAATTTTGTTTTTTTATCAATTAATTTCTCAAAACTTTCAATATCATTACCGTCTGCAAAACGAGCTTCTACTCCAATGCCTTTAAACGAATTTTTAAACTGATTATACGAACCACCATACAAAAATGAAGTTGTAACGAAGTTATCGCCTATACTCGTCACATTATTAATCGCAATAAATTGAGCGGCGTGGCCCGATGCTACCGTTAATGCAGCAACGCCACCTTCAAGGGCTGCAACTCTTTTTTCAAAAACATCATTGGTAGGGTTCATAATTCGGGTATAGACATTCCCAAATTCTTTCAAAGCAAATAAATTCGCTCCATGTGTGGAGTCTTTAAATTGGTAAGCAGTGGTTTGATAAATTGGCACTGCTCTTGATTGAGTAGTGGGGTCAATTTCTTGTCCAGCGTGAAGCTGAAGTGTTTCAAAGCGTAATTCTGACATGGTAAATAAAGTTTATTTGTGAAAAATATTCGTTTATTCAAAGTTTGAGCATGGAAAATGACAAAGTGTTTTTTTGAACACACTGCAAACAAAACCAATATTGAAACGATTGTCGTTGATTGGTTTATAAGTCCGAATGGTTTTGACCATTTCGGTAGGTATTGGCACCTTATCGCATGTAGCGGGACAGGTTGCCCGAGGTTCGCAGAGCCTATTCTCTCCCCTCGTCTGTATAAATCAATTTTCTATGAAGAAGAATTGATAATGCAAAGATGCTATGTGATTTTTAAGAAAGCAAGATTTTGAGCAAGATTTTGATTGTAAGAAAGTTTACGGACAACAGAAAACGGTTCAATATATTTATTAGTTTGTTGATAATCAGCAAATTATAGATTTTAAAAAAATGTATTCATTTTAATTCTATGGACTATTGTTTATAAACTATTTACTTCCTCTCAAAATACTCATTAATATCTTTAAAACCCTTGTTCCAATCTCTTTGTTTTGCTAAAATACCTGCTTCCAGCAATTCTTCAACCAAATCGTCAGCACCTTTTGTACCAGCTGAATCATTATCGAAACTCACCCAAATTTTGTATTTTTTGAAATATTTAATCCATTCTTTTTTGAAGATTTTGGCACTTCCCAGACTTACTGCTATCATACCATTTTTGACCAAAGTCATGCAGTCAAACGCTCCTTCGGTCATGTAAACATCGGCATTTGGACGGAGTTTTGTGATAGAATCTATATTGAAAATAGTACGAGGTACGCCCGAAAGAAATTGATATTTGCTCGCACCTTCGGGTGGCTCGCTAGTGGTTCGACCTTGTAAATAGACAATTCGCCCATCTTGAAAATAAGGAATAATGATTGGATGAACGAAGAAAACCAAATTGCCTTTATCATTCATAATTCCACAGGCTTTTAGGTCTTCAATTGCATATTTTGATTTTAAGAATTCATTTGTTAAACCATAGTTTTTTATCACAAATAGTTTGAAATGTCGAATTGTCCAATCGTCAATACCTCTGCCTCGCAGGTAATCGGCAGCTTTTCTGGCAGATTCGGTAGCTGGTTGTTCCAAACAAAATTTCTGAAAACTTTCGTAGATTTCTGAATATAACTCTTTGAAAATGAATGATTTAACTTCAAGAGGTTTGCGAGTATAGATACTTTTTATATCTAATTTGCGAAATTTACTCTTTGATGCACCATCATAAGCAGGAATGTAGCGAGTGCCTAATTCTTCCAAAGCGGTTTTGAAATCAATTTGACAAGCATCGGCATAAAGATTAATCACATCGCCGTGTTTGCCACAGCCAAAACAATGAAATTCGTTTTGAGGAGGTGGGTAAAACACCAAAGAAGGAGAATCTTCCACATGAAAAGGACAATTCATTCGGCGGCTTTGCACAATGTCAAAGCCCAAATCTCGTGCAACTTGCCGAATGTCTATGTCTTTTACTCTTTGAAGAAGATTATCCATACTTTTTTAATAGGCGAGACTGGATACAATATACAGGATTCGAGAAATATAATGCTTAATATGATGTAGAATACACAAGCTGAGGATGAATATTTTTCAATATAATCACCTATCTCAAATCTCGTATCCCACGCCTCATTTTCTGTAAATCACCGTTGGAGCAGCTTGGGCTTTAGCGTAAAGTACAATATCTGCAATGGTTACACGTGCAGGGGTATTTATGGAGTATAAAATTGCATCGGCAACATCTTCAGGTTGAATAGGCTCGAAACCTTCATAAACTTTCTTTGCACGCTCGGCATCACCTTTAAATCTTACCAAAGAAAAATCAGTTTCTACTGCACCTGGAGCGATGTTCGTGATTTTTATTCCGTGTGCTGTAAGGTCATATCTCATACCTTCGCTTAAAGCTTCAACTGCGGCTTTGGAGGCACAATAAACTGCTCCGTTGGCATAAGTTTGTTTGCCTGCGACCGAACTCAAATTAACAATATGTCCAGTTTGGCGTTCAACCATTTGAGGAATCACGGCTTTTGAAACATACAAAAGTCCTTGAACATTTCCGTCAATCATTGCATCCCAATCGTCCACATCACCATCTTGTATTGGCGAAAATCCGTGAGCATTTCCTGCATTATTGACCAAAATATCAATGTTTTTCCACTCTTCTGGTAATGATGCGATTGCTAAAAACACAGATTCTTTGTTACGAACATCAAAAGTCAGAGTTATTACTTTCACTTTTGATGAAAAATATGTCTTCAATTCACCTAATACTTCTTGGCGACGACCACAAAGAATTAGATTAATTTCGCTGTTTGCAAATGCTTCGGCGGTTGCTTTACCGATACCAGATGTTGCACCTGTAATGAGGGCTATTCTACTCATATTTTGTTTGATGATTTGTTTTACTTTAAAATTAATGACTACTTTAAAATTAAGTTATCCAATTATTTTTGGACCAAATTGATTAATGCCCGAAACATAAGAAACTCCATGAATTCCTACTTTTTCAAAGCTATTTTTCATTACGATTGCCACTTTTTCAGCAGTTTCACGGCCTTTGCTAAAAGCAAAAATCGATGGACCTGCTCCCGAAATACTACATCCCAAAGCTCCAGCTTCTATAGCAGCGTGTTTTACTTCCCAAAATTCAGGAATTAAAATTGCTCTTACAGGCTCAATAATAAAATCTACCATCGAATTTGCAATCAGTTCATAATCAGACTGCATCAAACCTGCAATCATTCCTGCCACATTTCCCATTTGAGCAATGGTATTTTTCATCGAAACCTCGTTTCGCAAAATATGCCGAGCATCTTTTGTATTTACTTCAATATCAGGGTGAACAATCGTTACGTAGAGTTCGTCTGGTGTTTTTACTTTAAAAACATCTAAAGGACTATAACTTCGTACCACTACAAAGCCGCCCAATAAGGCAGGAGCAACATTATCGGCATGAGCAGAACCACAGGCAATGCGTTCTCCTTCCATCGAAAAAGGCAACAATTCTTTGGCTGTCAATGGCTTACCCAATAATTCATTTGCCGCAAAAACTCCTGCAACCGAACTCGCCGAGCTACTACCAAGCCCACTACCAAGTGGCATTTTTTTATGAAGCTCTACGTCGAAACCTTGTGTTATGCCAAGTTGGGCTAAATATTTTATTATAGGAACCGTTACGGCATTTTTGCTTGAATCATAAGTAAGTTTGCCATCTTCACCCGTAATATTAGTGATAATGATTTGATGATCTGTTCTTTTACGAACTATTACTTCATCGCCCGGTGCATCAACGGCAAATCCAAAAATATCGAAACCACAGGCAACATTGGCAACTGTGGCAGGTGCAAAAACTTTAATTGATTCCATCAAACTTAGGGAAAATAAATTATTGGTAATGTAGTCCCAAATTTAGCTTATTTAGCTCATTAATTGAAATTTATTCTTTGTTTTATCAATACCATATATCTCGAATCCTATCTGAATTAGTTATAATTTGATACCAATTGACTTTAAAGTGCTTAATTTTGTTTTATTAGGAGTTTCTCACAATTTATATATACTCTTCTAAATTATTATTTAAATGAAAACCATAAAATTGCTTAAAACCTTTCAAAGTACTTTTTTGTTAAATATTCAATAAATTTATACCATAAGTCATAAAAAAGCTTGTTTTTTAGTTACTTTTCCTTACTTTTCGTATCATTAAACTAAAGTGTCTTTAATAAAACCCTACAAAACCCGAATAAAAAAATGCACAGATTTTTTTACCCTTGCTGATTCTATTTTGGTCAGTGGTGTATAGTTGGTTTTGGAACTGTAACCGTAAATCTTATTGCTCTGGCGAAATGGGTGTTGAAAAAACTACCAACATCGTAAAAGTAGTAAGTGCCGAAGAGCAAATTCTCTTTATGATACTTGATGTTTATTTTAATGTAAACAAATCAAGTATCATAAAAAATGCTGAAGTTGAAAACTTTATTTCAATAGACTTCTTGCGAAAGTATTTTATGATTGAAAAATAGTAGATTTTCAAGCGAAAATTGAGGAAATTTTGAAAGCATAGCACCGCTACGGTTGAAAAATTCGCTCAATTTGTAGCCGAAAAGATGGTGTTTTTCGACTTAAAATACTTTCGCAAGAAGTCTAATAGCTAAAAAAACATTAAAATTGAATTCACGACATTAAAAAAATATCAAAATAATGGAAAACTTTAAAAGCTTAATTACCACTTTTCCTTGGGATATATTTTTTTTCTGGCTATTGCCTTTGCTTTTATTGTGGTGGTGGCTAACTCGCCAAATCAATCGTTTAAAAGCTCAATCGGCTGAATTGCAAGATAAAAACAATTTCTTAGAAGGCGAATTAAATGCTTGTCGTAAAACAAAAGTTTCTCTTGAAGGATCTGCCAAAGTTTCTGGTTCAATTGGTGTTGTTGCTGGTACTGTTGGTAAAGCTACTACTGTTAGCACGAAAAAAGATGATTTGAAAATTGTAGAAGGAATTGGGCCCAAAATTGAAGAACTATTCAATAAAGCAGGTATCTATACTTTTGCACAATTGGCAGATACATCGGTTGAAAAAATGAAGTCTATTTTAGAGACTGCAGGCTCTCGTTTTCAAATACATAACCCAACTACTTGGGCAGACCAAAGTGCCTTGGCTCGAGATGGTAAATGGGACGAGTTGAAAAAATGGCAAGATGAACTTTACAAAGGGAAACTTTGAAGTAGAAAAGTTTTATAAAAAAGCCTTTGAATTTTATATTCAGAGGTTTTTTTTATTTTCAGAAAGCCTGCTTTTTTTGAAAAAAAATAACGTGATTCGCAAATTAATGAGCGAAAAGTAGAATAAGTAGTGAGTGAATTACAAACTATAATTGTATTTCAGTTTATGAAAATTCAGAGCCGCAACGGCATATCGTTCAGAATTCAGAACTTTCTAATGAAAAAAATTGCTATTTTTGCTTCTGGTTCGGGAAGTAATGCCGAAAGAATTACAAGCTATTTTGCTGATAGTCAGCATGTTAGTGTTGATTTATTTCTATCGAATAATCCAAATGCTGGCGTGATTGAGCGGGGAAGAAGATTGGGTATCCCCACAGTATTGTTTGATAAAAAGATTTTTTCTCAAACTAATAAAATTGTTGATTTATTACAAAATCAACAAATTGATTTTGTAATATTAGCAGGATTTTTGTGGCTAATTCCTGAAAATTTGATAAAAGCTTTTCCTAATAAAATCATTAATATTCATCCTGCACTTTTACCCAAATTTGGTGGAAAAGGAATGTGGGGACATGCTGTACATGAGGCTGTAGTGGCGAATGGGGAAACAGAATCGGGCATCACAATTCATTTTGTAAATGAACGTTATGACGAAGGAAAAGTAATTTTTCAAGCAAAATGCGAAGTTTTACCAAGCGATTCGCCCGATGATGTTGCCCATAAAGTTCAGCTACTCGAACATAAATACTTTCCTGAAGTTATCGAAAAATTGTTTGCAAAATAGTGATAACTTGGGCGGAATATCGCTCTTTAATTATTTTTTTTGATGCCCATTTTACCAATAAATACAGATTATCGTCCTCCAAAATGGCAGTTCAACGCCCATATTCAAACTATTTATCCCAGCATTTTTAGAAAAATACCAGTACCTTATCAGCGTGAGCGAGTAGAGTTGTTTGATGGCGACTTTTTAGATTTGGATTGGTCATTTGTGAGAAAATCGCACGGTAAAAAACTAGTGATTGTTACGCATGGCTTGGAGGGAGATTCGACGAGGCATTATGTAACAGGGATGGTAAAAAAATTTAATGACAATGGCTATGATGGACTTGGCTGGAATTGCCGAAGTTGTAGCGGAGAAATGAACCGTTTACCAAGATTTTATCACCACGGCGATATTGATGACATACGTTTTGTGATGAATTATGCCATTGAAAAGTATAAATATGAAGAAGTGATTTTGGTTGGTTTCAGCATGGGTGGCAGCATGACACTTCGACTTTTGGGAGAAAAACCCGAAACGATTCCAAGTCAAGTAAAATTTGGTGTAGCAGTTTCAGTACCTTTAGATTTGTTTACGTCAGTTTTTGAACTTTATAAACCTGGACGAAGGTTTTATATGAAGCGATTTATAAACAAATTAGGTAAGAAAATAAAGCTAAAATCTACGCAACATCCTAATAGCCAATTAGTTAGTTATGAAGGTTATGAAAAAATAAAAAACTTTGAGCAGTTTGATGACCGTTACACTGCCAAGATGTTTGGTTTTAAAAATGCACTTGATTTCTATCGAAAAGCAGGGGCGAAACCTTACCTTAAAACCATAAAAATACCAACTTTGATCGTACAAGCTAAAAATGACCCTTTTCTTTCACCTGAATGTCTCGATTTAGGAGATGCTGAGAATAATCCAAATCTTTCCTTACAGTTGCTCGAATTTGGCGGCCACGTAGGTTTTATGTTGCCCAATTCCAATGAAACTTGGGTAGAGCAAAGGGTTTGGGAGTTTGTTAATGAAAAATAAATTGTAAGGAAAACTAAAAAATGAATAAAATAGATAAAATTATTAATACGACTTTTTTATATAATTCGCTCGAAAACTGGCTTTGGTTTTTGGCGATATTGCTTGTTGGATGGCTTTTTAAGCGAGTTTTTTCTGTTTTAGTTAGTAATATTGCTTTTAGGCTTATTAAAAAAGAAACCGAAAATGTACCTGTTTCGAGTTTTGTTGATTTACTGAAACGTCCTGTAGAATTTATCTTGAGCTTGCTGATTATTTATATGGCGGTTGATGAAGTTTCGTTTCCTCGAAAATGGCGAATCATTCCTTTTGGCAAAATGCGGGTCAGTGATTTTTCTGATAAATTGTTGGATGCTCTATTTATTATCGCAATCACTTGGCTAATTATTCGTTTAATAAAGTTTTTTGCTATAGTTTTTGTAAAAAAAGCTGAAGAAAGTGAATCTAAAACGGACGAGCATTTAGTCCCATTTTTTAGAGATATTATTATTGCTTTGATTGTTTTTTGTTCGTTTTTCTTGATTTTGGGCTTTGTTTTCAGGCAAGATGTCATTAGTCTTATCACAGGTTTGGGTATCGGTGGAGTGGCTTTGGCATTGGCGGCAAGGGCAACCTTAGAAAATCTTTTTGCTTCATTTACACTGTTTACCGAACAACCCTTCATTGTTGGTGATGACATCGAATTAGGTGAATTAATTGGCAAAATTGAAAAAGTTGGTTTCCGTAGCACTCGCATTCGCCATGTAGATGGAAGTTTAGTTTTTGTGCCTAACCAAATGCTGGTTTCGCAAACTGTAAATAACCTTTCTCAACGAAAAGACCGACGACATAAGTTTTTTATTCGATTAAAATTAGAAACACCTTTGACAAAAATCAAAGCAGTTATTGATGAAATTCAAGAATTACTCATTAAAAATGAATTGACGAGTGACCACGAAAGTCATGTAAAATTTGACTCAATAGGAGAGTATTCAATCAATATTTTAATAGTTTTCTTCGCTGCAACTCCCGATTATTGGGAAAGTAAAACTATTCGTGAAGACATGAATTATGAAGTTTCTGAAATCTTAGAAAAGCACCAAGTCGAACTTGCTCAACCAACGATCACACTTATTAGCGAAACCGACCCAAAAAACATTGACGATGATTATTGAAATAGAATATTTTAGATAAATAGGCTACAACTTAGGTTTTATTATTGAACTCAGAACCTAATTGTGACATACTTTTGAAAAAAATAATTAAGAATTATATTGATATTTGAAAAATTAGTTATATCATTGCATCCAAATCCAACTAACACTTCAATCGGCTCTTCTGTTCTCTGAACCAACTTTATTTGAATTAGCCAATTGTATCCAACAAAATTTCTGTTTTTTCGAGTGATCCCCAAGTATTTGGACAAATTCTATAAATTCTTTTAAGTGTCTTTTCCTTAATACACCTGTAAAATCTAACCGCTAACCATTAGCATCGAAACGTATCGTTAATTCTCTCGTATGTACTCATCAGAAGAACTGAACCTCAAACTCCTCTCAGAGTTAAGAAAAATTTGTATTGAAATTGGCATTAAAGATGTCAGAACTGCCTCTAAAAGTGAGCTAATTGACAAAATCTTAGAGCAGCAGACTATTAACGCTTCGTTCAATATGCCCAGAGAGGTTGCTCCTTTAGAACCTGCCGTCACTGAAAAACCACTTTTCAATGATGATAAAATTGTAAAAAATCGTAAACGTTTGCCAAAAACAGATGATATTGCTTTGCCAAGTAAACCTTTGCCAACCGACCCAGAGCCTGTTGTGGTTGCACCTAAGAAGTTAGAAAGTAGGAAACCATTTGAAAAATCAAAGAAAACAGAAACTGAATCATTTACCGACATGCGTGTAAATGAAAATGAAGAAGAGCCTGTTTTGAATTTAGAAGAACCAGTTGACTTTGATTTGGCTGCAATTGATGCCGAAATGAGCGAATTTTCAAGGCTAACAGATGAGATTATTCCTGAAAACACAGAGCCAAAAGAAGACAAACGCTATGTCGATACATATACAAAAGACATTAAAAAACAATTCAATAATTTAATAAAAGAGTTTGACGGAATTATTGAAAATGAAGGTGTTCTTGAAATCATGCAAGAAGGTGGATATGGTTTTTTGCGTTCTGCCGATTATAATTATTTGGCAAGTCCCGACGATATCTATGTTTCTCCTTCACAAATTAAACTTTTTGGACTAAAAACTGGCGATACAGTAAAAGGTGCGATTCGTCCTCCCAAAGAAGGAGAGAAATATTTTGCTTTGCTTCGTGTACTTTCGGTCAATGGTAAAACTACTGAAGAAATCCGTGACCGTATTCCTTTTGAATACCTAACGCCACTTTTTCCCGAAGAGCAAATTAAATTGAGTAGTCGCTCAGATATTTATTCTACTCGAGTACTTGACCTATTTGCACCAATCGGAAAAGGTCAGCGTGGAATGATTGTGGCACAGCCAAAAACAGGTAAAACTGTTCTTTTAAAAGAGATAGCCAATGCAATCACTCGCAATCACCCAGAGATTTATTTGATTATTTTGCTGATTGACGAACGTCCAGAGGAGGTAACCGATATGCAACGCAGTGTGCGTGCCGAGGTTATTGCTTCAACTTTTGATGAAACTGCCGATCGTCATGTAAAAGTTTCGGGTGTGGTTTTGGAAAAAGCAAAACGTTTGGTTGAATGTGGACACGACGTTGTTATTTTGCTTGATTCTATCACTCGTTTGGCTCGTGCTTATAATACTGTTATTCCTTCATCGGGTAAAATTCTTTCGGGTGGTGTTGATGCTAACGCTTTGCACAAACCAAAACGTTTCTTCGGTGCGGCTCGTAATGTAGAGCATGGTGGTTCGTTGACCATTATTGCTACGGCTTTGATTGATACTGGCTCGAAAATGGACGAGGTTATCTTTGAAGAATTTAAAGGAACGGGTAATATGGAACTGCAACTTGACCGTAAATTATCTAACAAGCGTGTGTATCCTGCCATCGATATTTTGGCTTCGGGTACTCGTCGTGAAGATTTATTGATGGACAAAGATACGCTTCAAAAAGTTTGGTTACTCCGAAAATATATGTCAGACATGAACCCAATGGAATCAATGGAATTTTTGTTGGACAAAATGAAAGGAACTCGTAACAATGAAGAGTTTTTGTTGACAATGAATAGGTAGGAGAAGCATTTATATACCGTTTAATAAGTAAGGTTTGCAATATCGATTGCAAACCTTTTTATTTGTTTTCTAAATCTTACTTGCTGTAAATGAAAACTACACTTCTCTATCTTTACAACCTATTTAATTCTTTTGGTCGTTTTACTACTACCGAAATTGAGCATATTCTCTCACAATTTGAACCTAAAGTCTGCCAAGAAGGCACAATTGTCTTAGATTTTGGACAAATAAACGATAATCTGTATTTTATTGAATCGGGAATTCTCAGAGAGTTTTCGATGAAAGGTGACGACCAAGACCAAGACCAAGACCAAGACCAAACGATTACAAATTGGATAATGCCTGAAAATAATTTTCAGTATGTATCAGATAGTTTTTTAGACCAAACACCAAGTAAATTTGCCATTGAAGTAATAGAAAAAGCCAAAATTTGGACAATTAGTAAACAAAAATTAGATAAACTTTACGAAGAATTACCCCAACTAAATTTTATGAGTAGAATTTTGATTGAGCAAAACTTAAAAAAATATGAGGCTTTTATAAGAGCTTTACGAATGCCAAGAGAAGACCGCTTAAATTGGTTTTATGAATTTCATCCTGAATTAGCAAATAGGGTACATCTAAAACATATTGCTACGTATTTGAATTTGACACCACAAGGATTGAGCAGAATAAGAGGTAAAAAGAAGTAAAAATGATTAAGCGGTACATTAATTGCGTTTTTGCAAGTTTTTTCTTGCGGAAACGCAATTTTTTTTATGGGAAAAACTCCTCTACTTTGTAAAAGTTAAACCTCCCAACAATCTTAGCCGACGAAGGGAGGCAAAACTAAAGCAAAATAAGCAACCACTTTTATTGCTCATCAAAAAAACAAATTTAATCATTTTAATCTTTAAATTTTATCAAACATGAAAAAAATCGTATTTATCTTCGCATTAGTTCTTACTTGCTTTACGAGTACAATTGCAGGTAATAGTTCACCGAAAACATTTGATTCTTGTACTCGTTCATTTTCAGGTAATGGTATAACTGTTACAGTTACTAATTATGAAGGTGATTGTAATGCTGCTTTCCTTACGGCTTATTATATTTGGAAAGGATATCAGGTATAGTAATTTGTGAATTTATTGTACTTTACTTTATTGAAAGCGAAAATTACTTTTATTGTTTAGCTAATTTTCAAATTTCGAGTAATATTTCGAAAGATAAAAGTGGTTGTTTTTAACATTTATTTAAATCCAAATATGAAAAATATAATCCTCTTTATGGGAGTTTTTTTAAGTTATACCTTTTGTTATTGTCAAACAAAAAAAATTGAAGGTATTGTTAATTACATACAGACAAACAGTACCTATCATTTTAAATCCAAATTATATTTTACTACAGAAAAATCTGCTTATAAGTATAATGTGATTGAGCGTAAATCTTTACGAAAAGATAATCTTAGTATGCCGACTGAGCTTAAATTTGATACAGTACCCGACGAATTTGGTGAAATAACATTTATTGATTTTTCTAAAAAAAACTTATTAGCAAGAGAGAAAGTTGTTGGAAAATCCTTTATTTATGAAGAGTCATTGCCCGCCATCAAATGGAAATTATCAAATGAAAGCAAACTCATTGGTAAGTTCAAATGCCAAAAAGCAACTACAACATTTAGAGGTAGAAATTATGTCGCATGGTTTACGACTGAAATACCAATTTCGATGGGTCCATGGAAGTTAAATGGTTTGCCTGGACTCATATTAGAGGCTTTCGATGATACTTTGCAGATTCAATTTGCATTTGAAAGTATTTCGATGCCCGAAAATGTAGCTGATAATATGGTATTCCCAAGCACAGAAGGTAGAAGAATTACTTTTGAAGAGCATAAAACTATATTTGAATCAACTTCTCAAAAAGTAATAGCTATGACTGATATACCTAAAGGAACTACTGTTAAAATTGATATTGACAAACGAGTATTTTTTGAATTATCTTATGATAAATAGATGTTTGGCTTGTTGCTTTTTTGTATGTGTATGTTTCAATTCTTTCGGTCAAAAAAACATTTCGATCGAAGGGCAAATAACAGATTCGCTCAAAAATTCCTTAAAATCGGTTAGTATAACTATCCGAAAAGGCGATAACAATGTTATTGCCTTTTCTAATTCTGATGAAAAGGGTTTTTATAAAATAGATTTTACGACTGAAAAAGATTCGAAATTTCAGCTTGTTGCCAGTAGCATTGGCTACGAAACTCTAAAATTTGATATTGATGTTGAGCAATCAAATTCTGTAAAAAACATTGTCTTAAACCCTAAAGATTTTTTGTTGAATGAAGTTATTGTTAGCGAAAAAATAGCTATCAAAGAAGCCAATGACACAACGAGTTATCGTGCTGATGCTTTTCGAGATAAAAATGATAAAGTAATAGAAGATTTATTAAAAAAAATACCGGGCTTTGAAATTTCCAAAAGTGGTACAATTTCGGTTTATGGTAAAGCTATTGATAAAATTTTATTGGAAGGTGATGATTTGATGAATAAAAACTATAAGATAATTTCTCGTAATTTGTCAGCCGATTTAATAGAAAAAGTGCAAGTAATAGATAAATACGTAGAAGACCCTTTAATGAAAGGTATTGTTAGTTCAAATCGTCAAGTATTAAACTTGACTTTTAAAGCTGATAGAAAAAGTACGCTTTTTGGCGATATTTCTTTAGGTATTGGTACTTCTGAGCGTTTTGATGAAAGAATAAATCTTATTTCTTTCCTAAAAAAAGCTAAGATTTATGCCTTAGGGAGTTTTAATACTACTGGTAAAAACCCGATGGGTGATTTGACTGAAAATGAAATGATGAATACTAATGATGATTTATTTGAAAGAAACCAAAAGAAAGAATTTGTTAATATCAATGAAATTAGCTTGCCAAATTTTCAATCTCAGCAAGTGAATTTTAATAAAGCAACATTGTTTGCACCTACTTTTATTGTGAAACCATCTTCAAAACTTATCCTCAAAGGCGGTGGTGCTTTCTATGCTGACAGAAACAAATTACAGGAAAATAGTTCTTTTAGCTATTTGACCGCCCCACCAATAGATATTTTGGAAACCAAATCTATTATTAAGAAACCAACTGACTATAAAGGAAATATTGAAGCTGTTTTTCTTCCAAATGCACAATCCAGAATTAGGTTTTTGAGTAATTGGAATAATGGTTTTACAAGTAATAGTGGTAGTGTAATGAATAGTAATCTAAAAAGTAATCAACTTTTGGATAACACAAAAAAAATATTTGAAAATAGACTTTTTTACACGCAACGCATCAAGTCAGATGCTGTATTTAATGTCGAAATGTTTTACTTGAACAATAATCTAATTCAAAACTATGAGGTACAATCTTCACAGAAGCGTTTTTTATCATTTATTGGTGATTCAACGGCTAATCTAACTCAATATCTTAAAAATCCTTATAAATCTTCGGGCATTGTCTCGCAATATCTTTTGAAAATGGGTAAAAGTAAATTAGCTTTTCAAGCGGGAGTGAATAGTACGGAGGAAGAATTGGCGACAAATTTGAAACTTAATAAATCAATTATTATTGGAGAAAATAAAAATATTTTAAAACAAACCGACTTTGCTTTAAATGCCAAATATGAACGAGAAATAGCTAATTTTAGAATCAACTTAGAACTTCCTCTGCATTATTTGGACTATAATTTGAGTAATAGCCTATCAAAAAGAGTGTTTTATGTAACTCCCAAAATAGACTTATTACTGAAAAAAAATAGCAATGGATATAGGTTTTTATACTCATACAATTCAAAACTTCCTCAAATTTCAGATTTAAGTAGATTTTATATTTTAAGCAATTATCGAAATTTTCAACAAGGAACTAATGAGTTTTTGCAAAAAAATGGTCATTTTGTTTTACTCAATTATTGGTACAAAAATTTGTTCGACCAGCTTTTTTTTGATGTAAATGTTTCGTATTCAAAAAGTTTGAATCTATATAATTCTGACTTACAAATAAATAAGGATTTTAATATAAATACCTTATATGCTTCTAATCTAGGCAATGATTTTTATAATTTTTCAGTTGGAATTACCAAATTCTTGTCGCCAATTAAATCAAGCATTAAGTTGAAAAGTAACATTGGATTATTTCAATTTCAAAATCAATTAAATACTTCTGATACACGGAATATTAAAGCACTCAGTTCAAAATTTGAAATAGGTATTCGTTCTACTTGGAAAAAAGGCTTTAATTATCATTTAGGAGCCGAGTTTGATTCTAATACTCAAACTATTTCAAAAGGAAATAATTTTAACAACAAAACTATATCCAGTTTTGCTGGGTTTATTTTAACGTTTTCGTCAAAAGTCAATGCACAAATTGATATTGAACAATATAGCTTTCCTAATTCTGCCACTGCTACAACCTGTTTTTTTAGTAGTGGGATAAATTATGAAGTAAAGTCGAATAGTCTTACACTTAGTTTATTGGCTAAAAATTTAACAAATAATACATCATTTTCTTATAATTATATCAATGATTATCAAAAAAGCTACCGAAGCTATAATATTTTAAGTAGATATTTAATTGTAAGTGCTAATTTTAGATTTTAATTTCTCACCCAAAAATCTCCCCAACCCTAATCTCAAACTCAGGTAAAACAGGGTTTGCCGAGCAAATATCATTGTCCATGCAAATTTGTACAGTTTTGCGAGAGGTATAAACATAAACTATTTTGTGTTCAGGCAATATCTTCCAAACTACTTTTACTCCTGCTTTGAAATATTCCGTAAGTTTTTCTTCTACTTTGTTCAAATTATCATTTGATGAAATGACTTCAATGACAAATTCTGGAATTTCATCTATGCCATTTCTACCATTTTGCATTTGTATCTTTGAAAAATAAGCAATGTCTGGTCTTCTCATTTGAATTCCAGTTAGCATTACATTTTGCTCGGCTATTAGCGTACCATTCTTTTTGAGACCCTTTTCTATTAATAAATCAAGCAGAAGGTCAAACATATACATTTCTTTCTTATCCATTCCATTAAATTGTATTATTTCTCCGTCATTCCATTCATATTTGAAGCCGTCTTCTGGCTCCCATTCCAAAAACTCAGCTAAGGTTTTTGGCAATGCAGAACGCTGCTCGACAGGACGCTGCCCGACCGAAATTTGATTTTCAAGTTCGCTTATTGCTGTCATAATCTTAATATTTTAAACCAAATGTATGATTTTTTTAGTAAAACTAATCAAGATTCCTTAATAATCTTCTTCGACCGAATCACATCATCTTGATTGACAATTACGAAGTAAATGCCTTCGGGAAGACCTGCTAAATCAAAATCGTGCAGGGCTTTTTCGTGGATGGCTTCTTGCAAAATTTTACCTGATAAATTAGAAAGCTGGTAATGTGTTTCTAACCCAGCCGGTACTTTTACATATACCTTTTCGTCGGGTTCGTTATAATATATCACTAATTCGTCTTTGCTCATTTTATTGTTTAATTACTTTTGTGGTTCTTGTTCTTCCTTTTTGGGTAGTCTTAATCAAATACATTCCAGCCGAAAAATTTGATAAGTCCATGCTTGGTTCAAATTCTCTGGTTTGGATCGAAAACAATGTTTTTCCCCATAAATCTTCCAATGAAATTTGCGTTTTTTCTCCGTTGAGTTTCAAAGTTACTCGTTCAGTCGTTGGATTTGGGTACACATGAAATCTTGAATTATCTGCCGAAATCTCATTGGCTGTAATTATTGCCATTCCTTGCCAAGGAACTAAATTTGCTTCGGGAGTTGGTAGTTTTATATTTGTGTAAACGTGAAATTCCCCTGCTGACAAACTTATTTCTGGATTTGTTTCACTTATAATAATTTCTTGTCCTGTAAAATAATCATACCATTTCCCAGTAGATTCAAAGTTAATGATACCTTTTTCAGAGCCTATGCCAAAGTTTGCAATAATGCGAACATTCATTGAATTATGATTCAATGCTACTTGTTTCACCACACCGCTACTCGATTCTTTAAAATCTTTCGACAAAAAAGCTGCTTGAGTTGTCTTTAATTTAATCAATTCGGCATAAACTTTAAATAGTTTTAGTCGATTTTCGTTTTTCAAATATTCCCACTTTTGTGGTTTTATGCCTGTTCTGCCATTGAAATCTATATTTATGTCGTAGCCAAATTCACCAAATTGCCAAAGCATTTTTGGCCCAGGAAAGGCAAAAAACAAGGCTGCGGCGGCTTTTGCTCGTTCAAGTATGGTGTTTAGATTTTTTACTTCATTTTTGCCATTATTCAAAGCATCATAAACGATACGCTCCTCATCGTGGCTTTCCATGTATCCTATCAAGTTGGGTTCTTTCCAAGCTCTGTCAATAAAACTTAAACCAGTTAGACTATTGTTAGTCCCTTTGATAATATTTCTGATATTTCCATTCATGTTGCCCCAAAGCATGAAACCATAATCAGCTAATTCCATTTCTTCATTATTTTCTGCAAAATGCTCTAAAATCAAGTAACAATCTTTGTCATAAGTACGAATTATATCATAAAAACGCTTTAAAAGTTTAATACGACTTGCATCATATTGACCCCAAAGACCGACGTTTGGGTCGCTTAGTTTCTGTGTAAAACCCTTTGATAAATCGAAACGATAACCATCAATTTTGTATTCTTTTAGCCAAAACTCTAAAACCTTGTCAAAATAGGCTTGAGTAGCAGTGCTTTCATGGTTAAAATCAAAAAATACTGAATAAGGATGGGTAGCTTTTGGATTCAAAAACGGACTATCGACCGAAGGCTGTGAACCATTCCAATAGGCTTTTGCATAAGGAAATTCAAGGTCAGCATGGTTGAAAACCACATCAAATATTACCGCAATACCATTTTCGTGACATTTATCAATCAGATATTTCAAATCATCTTTTGTGCCGTAAGCTTTATCGGGAGCAGTATAATAAGTTGGGTTATAGCCCCACGAATCATTTGCCGTAAACTCATTAATAGGCATGAGTTCTATAGAATTAATGCCCAAACGCTTAAAGTAAGTAATCGAATCTGCCACTTCTCTGTACTTTCTAGAATTAATAAAATCTCGAACTAAAAGCTCATAAATGACTAGTTTTTCTTTAGCAGGACGCTTAAAATCTTTTGTTTTCCAGTCGTAGCTGGGTTGTGCAGTTTGTAGAACAGAGACTGTTCCACCATAAGAATTATTGGCAGGATAAGATTTTAGATTGGGATATGTTGTTGACGAAATCGCATTGTCAAACTTTGGGTCAAGAATTTTCTCACAAAAAGGGTCGCCTACAGCAGTTTTACCATCAATCAAATATTGAAATGCATATTCTTTTCCTTTTTCTAAATTGTTTATAGTCAGCCAATAACGGTTGCCATCAGGCGTTTGATTCATTAAATATTTTGATTCGGCTTGCCAATTGTTAAAATCTCCGATAAGATAAACAAAACTTTTTTGAGGAACATAAAATGAGAACGTAACAGTATTATCATTGATATAATTGATGCCGTCTTTGGTATTTAGAGGGATATTCAAAATTGTATTTTTAGGTTTGATGATAAATTGAAGTTTTTCGGTTATTGTTTCATTTCCACTAATAATTGTAAGTAGCATAACACTAACACTTGTATTTGTAGATGCAGAATCTACATTATTAAACTCTTGAGTTTTGCCATTATTAAATATAATTTTGTCCACTTTTTTAGAAGTCTTGATTTTGATATTTATCGTTTGATTTTCTTCAAAAACTTTATTTAAGTCTGGTTCAATCACTTTATAATACAATTTGTCGTCATACAAATTCAAAATAAAATCTTCGGTTTGAGCTTTTCCATCACCACTTTTTAGCAATAAACCCATTTTTTTTATCATTTTATCAGCAGGAACTTTAAAATAATCTCGTGGCTTGAGTTTAATACTCCATCGATTATTGCCCAATGAAATCATTCGTCCCATTTCAAAAGGAGCATTAAAATTTGTTTGTCCTGTTGGTTGAAATTCAAAGGCATTATCGCCAGTTCCAGCACCTGACCACAAATAAACATCCGAAGTTTTACCCAAAAGTCCAGCCGCACGGATATCTTTTGCTTCTTTCAAATCACATACGATAGTGAATTCCTTGTCTCCATTTGGAAAGTAAGAATCAGTTGTAATGAGTTGACTATAAGCGTTTTGTAGAATAAAAAATAGCAACAAACATTGTAGAGAAATGCGTTTCACCAATTTGTATGATTAAAGTATATTTACAAATTTACTACTAATTTCTGACAAGGTACTTTTCTAAAGCCTCATAAACTCGATGAATTGGCAAACCCATGACAGTATAAAATGACCCTTCGATGCGTGGAATACCAATCATACCAATGAAATCTTGTACACCATAGCTTCCTGCTTTGTCGAAAGGTTTACATTTTTCGATATAATAATCAATTTCCCAATCACTCAATTCTTTAAAATGTACAAAAGTAGTGTCCGAAAAAGTTATCGTTTCTTCTTTTGTCATAATACAAACACCGGTTACTACTTTATGTATTTTACCACTTAATAATTTTAACATTACTGTCGCTTCAACCGCATTGATTGGCTTGTTAAGTATTTCATTCGGGCGGCGTTCCGCATCAATAATTACAACTGTGTCTGCACACAAAACAATCTCGTCATTAATATCTTTTCTAAAGCACTCGGCTTTCACTTTTGCCAAGAAAACAGGGACTTCTTCAACAGGCATTTCGCTCGAAAAACTTTCATCGGTTGGTATAACTTTCACCGAAAAATCATATCCTGCATTGTGCATGATTTCTTTGCGGCGTGGTGAATTGGATGCTAAAACTAAGGGTTTAGATAATTTCATTTGTAATAATTTGTTTTGTAAAAGGCGAAATAAACCATTTTTAGTCAATAAATGATTACAAATGTTGATTCTGATTTACAGTTAAATTTCGTATATGTCTAAAAGTGGATAGATTCATGCAAAAAATTAAGTAAATTTCGGAATGAAGTTTGTCATTATCATATTATTGTTTCTTCCACAATTAATTTTTGGACAAAAAAGTAGAGCTGATAGCCTCGACAGTGGAAAATCTGTTGAGGATAGCGTGATGTATGCTCACTTGAAACAAAGAATGAATAAAAGCCGTATTGGACGAAAAGTTTATGGAGCGTTGTTTAGAGATGTGTACAATTCTAATGCCCAGAAAACTGAAATTAGTAAATTAGAAACTAACCCTTTTGAGCAATATGATGGTAAAGTGATTGGTAAAATTACCATCAAAAGACTCGAAATTTTTGGTCCAAGTGTCAATGATACGACCAGAAAAGGAAATAAAATTGAGCATTTTGCAAGTAAAACATTTCATTATAATACACGAGAACGTGTTGTTCGTCAATCTTTGCTGCTTTTCAAAGAAGGCGACCACCTTAACCCACAAACCCTAAAAGATAATGAGCGATTACTAAGGGCAAACACCATCATTCATGATGCAAGGATTTTAGTTATTGAGCGAAAAGATGCTGCTTGGATGGTGGATATTTTGATACTGATTCAAGATGTTTGGTCAATCAATTTTGATGTTTCGGCAAGTGGACTGAATAATTTTGTTTTTGGCGTAGAGGATAGAAATTTTCAAGGTCGTGGACATTCGTTTCTTAACAAAGTTTCATGGCGAGCCGAAGACCCCTATCAAAAATTTGGTTTCCGAAGTATTTATACAATTCCTTATATTGGGCGGAGCTTTATTAGTGGGCAAATTAAAGCCATTGACGAACGAGATTTGACACAATTTGCTGCCAAAATAAATCGCCCTTTTCTGACTGCTGAAACCAGAAATGCTGGCTCTTTTGAATTGGGCTATATCAAAATAAGAGAATATAAACGATTGATAATCAATAAGATAGATAGTTCGTTGGTTTATCAAGTTGGAAGTTTTTATTCAGATATATGGTATGGACATTCGTTCATAATTGATGCTTTAAATCGGAATAAACGAGTTATTTTGGCTGTTCGCAGAAGTAGTTTTGATCATACAAAACGCCCAGAAGTGAGAGCCGATACCAACAAGATTTATTGGAATCGTACTACTTGGTTAGGAAGTATTGGCTATTCAAATCGTAATTATCGGCGTGATATTTTGGTTTATGGCTTTGGTCGGACAGAAGATGTACCTGTCGGAAATTTGTTTTCTCTGACTTTTGGCACTGAGAATACTGAATTTGGTAACCGAAATTATGCAGGAATTCAGTTCGCTAAAGGTAAATATTTGCCCAAAAACCAAGGATATTTTTATGTTTTGGCAAATGCAGGTAGCTATCTTAAACAAAAAGAAATTCAGCAGGGAACGATAGGCTTGCAAAGTTTTTATTTTAGTAAATTAATGAAACTTGGGAAATCGCACGGTCGACAGTTTGTTAATTTAGGCTTTACTTATGGACTCAATCGTGATGCTTTAGACTACCTAAATATTAGTGGTAGTGATGGAATTTTGGGTGTAAATAGTGAAGGTTTAAGAGGAGATAAAAGATTAACCTTAGGCTTTGAATCGGTTTTGTTTTCGCACAAAAGTATTATTGGTTTTAGAGTTGCCTATTTTGCATTTGCTAATTTCGGAATGGTTAGTTTAAAAGGTAATAGTTTAATAGATAGTAAGTTGTATCAAGGTTATGGAATTGGTTTTCGCTTGAGAAATGAAAATTTGACTATCAATACTTTCCAGATTCGCTTGGGTTATTATCCAAATATTCCAGATATTTCTTCAGTTTTTAGATTTGCTTTTGATGGCTCTCAACCGTTAAGATTAAGAGATTTTGATATTTCAGCACCTTCAATTGTTCCTTTGAGGTAAATTGTCTGAAACTTGATTTTAAGGATTATAAGACATAAAGAGAACTTTTACCACAAGCACTATTTTTGTTGAATACAAAATGAACTTAATAAAAAAACTTTTGTAATATATGTAACAACATTTATTGTTAATGTATTATATTTGCATTGCGTTTTAAAATTAATATAAGAATGTCGATCGAAAAAGATATAAAGCAACAAAAACCATTTAAAAGTCCGTACCAAAAATTGGTGGTAAACATTATTTATACATCAAACTGGATGAATTTTGAGCAGCAAGGTTTATTGAAACCTTACGATTTATCATCGCAGCAGTATAATGTTTTAAGGATTTTGAGGGGACAATACCCCAATCCAATCACTGTCAATGGTATTATTGAACGAATGTTGGATAAAATGTCGAATGCTTCTCGCTTGGTTGACAAACTTTTATTGAAAGGTTTTGTTTCAAGATGTGATAATGCTGAAGATAGACGAGCGTGTGATATTAGAATTACTGAAAAAGGGAAAGAAGTTTTGGGAATGATAGATAGCCATCAATCTGAATGGGAGCAGGCCATGAAAAAAATCACCGAAGTAGAAGCTGAATCGTTGAGTTGTTTATTAGATAAATTGAGAGGAAGTAACGATTGATTTTTGTAAGTATTTATGTTTTTTAATATTAAACCAAAATTAAGTAAAAAATGAAAGTTGTAAAAAATTTGATGATTGTAGCTTTAGCTGCATTGGTAAGTGTTTCAGCAATGGCTGATGGTGGTAAAGCAGTTGCTCCAGTTGCATTAAAAGTTGATGCAAAAGCGAGTACATTCAACTGGTTGGGTAAGAAATTTACGGGCGAACACAATGGCACAATCGGTGTTCAAAATGGTAGTTTGGTTGTAAACGGTGGTAAATTGTCAGGCGGCGAGTTTACGATTGATATGAAATCTATTAAATGTTTGGATTTGACAGATGCAGGTTATAATGCAAAATTGATTGGTCATCTGACTTCTCCTGATTTCTTCGACGTAGCAAAATATCCAACAGCTACTTTAAAAATCAAGAAAGCAATAGCAAAAACGGCTACTAATTATGACATTACCGGCGATTTGACAATCAACGGTGTTACGCAATCAATTACATTTCCAGCGGTTGTAACAATTGCTAAAGGTGCAACAACTGCAACCGCAAAGTTTGAAGTTGATCGTACAAAATTTGGTAGTAAATACAATTCAAAATCATTTTTTGATACTATCGGTGACAAAATGATTAACGATAATTTTCAAGTTGATGTTAAAATTGTTGCTTCAAAATAATTTTAGTGATAGTTTTTGTTAAAAAAGCCACAAATGAATCAATCATTTGTGGCTTTTTGCTTTAATTTGCGGATTAGTAAATTTCTCTGGACTATCGTCTATTGACAATCAACTAATTCAACAAAATACTCAACACTAAAAATTAAATAAAATGGCGTATAATCAACCAATGTTAAAAGAAGGATCGCTAGATGGTAAAACTTTTGTGGTTACGGGTGGCGGAACGGGTCTTGGTAAAGCAATGTCGAAATATTTTCTCGAACTCGGTGCAAATGTGGTTATTACGAGTAGAAAACTGGCAGTTTTGGAAGAAACAGCTCATGAATTAGAAAAAGAAACTGGTGGAAAAGTGCTGCCAATTGCTTGCGATGTGCGTGATTATGGTGCAATTGAGGCAATGAAAGATAAGGCTTTGGCAGAATTTGGTCAGGTAAATGGTTTATTAAATAATGCAGCAGGAAATTTTATTTCTCCAACCGAGCGACTTTCTCATCGAGCCATTGATACGATTGTGGACATTGTTTTGAAAGGAAGTTATTATTCAACTTTGGCTTTTGGCAAACATTGGATTGAGCAAAAACAGAAAGCTACGGTATTAAGCATTGTGACAACTTATGCTTGGACCGGCTCGGCTTTTGTTGTGCCTTCGGCAATGGCAAAGGCTGGTGTTTTGGCAATGACTCGCAGTTTGGCGGTTGAATGGGCAAAATATGGTATTCGTTTCAATGCGATTGCTCCAGGCCCATTTCCAACCAAAGGTGCTTGGGACAGACTTTTTCCTGTTGATGCTTTTCCTGAACATTTACGTGAGCGTTTCTCTGATTTCGGAAATGTACCTCTGAAAAGAGTAGGGGAACATCAAGAATTGGCTAATTTAGCAGCTTATTTAATGTCCGATTTTTCTTCTTATATCAATGGCGAAGTGGTTACTATTGATGGCGGCGAATGGATAAATGGTGCAGGAGAATTCAATCATTTGAATCAAATTCCAAGTGAAATGTGGGACGTGATTCAGGCAGTAATAAAAGACAAAACCAAGAAATAGTATTTTGGTAGAGACGTTGGTAGAGACGTTGCATTGCAACGTCTCTACTTTACAAAGGTTTAATTTTTAGGTTACATTCAATTTTTCTGCACTATATTTTTCAAACTGTTTTTCTTCAACAATTTGCTTGATTCTTGTAACTGTTTCATATAATTCTTGAAAAGTATTGTAAAGCGGAGCAATGCCTAAGCGAATATTATTGGGTGGTCTAAAATCAGGAATAATACTTTTTGAGCCATCAAAAGGCTCAATCATTGCACGATTGATTCGATAACCTTCGGCGTGTTGGATTGAAATATGCGAACCTCGTTCATTTATATTTAATGGAGAAGCAATAGTAAAACCGAGTGGAACTAAGCAATTTTGAATCATTGCAACTAAAAAATTGCTTTGTAAAATACTTTTTTGACGAAGATTTGATATTCCAGCTTCAATTAATAAATCTAAACCTGGTTCAATTGCTGCCAACGAAATCACTGATGGTGTACCTGTCGAAAAACGTTGAATATCATTTTTTGCTTCATAGTCTAAACTAAACTCAAAAGGCTTTTGGTGACTAAACCAAGCCCAAATGGGGTTTAGAAGTTTTTCTTGTAAATCTTTTCGTACGTACAAAAAAGCAGGAGAACCTGGCCCACCATTGAGGTATTTATACGTACAACCAACCGCCATATCTGCATTTGCCTCGTTCAAATGAATAGGAACAGCACCTGCTGCGTGGCTTAAATCCCAAATAACAAAGGCACCTTTTTGATGAGCTAAAGCATTGATTTTTTTCATATCGTACATAAATGCACTTTTGAAAACAACATGACTTAGTGTAAGAAAAGCAGTGTTTTGGTCTAATTGGGCAGCGATTTGTTCTTCGGTTATGCTAATTTCATCTTTACTTTCGATGATTTTCAAAGAATGAGATTGAAATTGTTGTTCAATTAAACCTTGCAAAACATATAAATCAGTAGGAAAATTGAGAGAATCACTAATGATTTTGGTACGAGAAGGATCAAAATTTAGTGCAGCATAAGCCAATTTATAAAAGTTAATAGAAGTGCTTTCCCCCACAAAAATCTCGTCTTCCCTTGCTCCAACTATTTTGGCAATTTTGGCTGCAATTTTATTGGGAAGTGCCATCCAATGTTCGTTCCAGCTTCTTATCAGACGTTTTCCCCATTGATTTTGAATCAAATCGGTTGTTAGTTCCATTGTCCGTTTGGGAAGCTTCCCCAAAGAATTTCCGTCTAAATAAATCTCGTCGTGCGACTCAAATTGATTTTTGAACGAAGCAAGTGAATCATTTTTGTCAAATTCGAGTGCTTTTTGGTAATATTCTTCGAAATTCATTTAAGTAGTTGGTAATATTTAATTTTGTAAAAGTCGTTTATAGAAATATTGACTGTTGTCCATTGACCATCGACTACTTATTTTAACTTTTTCAACAATTCTGGCGTAATTTTTTCCACCCATAATTGATACATTTTTCCTGAAGGATGTAAACCATCATTGGCAATGAGGCTTTTATCATTTACTGCCTGACGTGAAATAGGAGTAATATCAACAAATAAAATGCCTTTTTTTTCGGTTTCTTCTTTCTTTACAGCATTAAAAAGGTCGATTTGAGCGGCAATTTCTTTTTGATTTCTGTCTGAAGCAAAAGGTGTAACTCCCCAATCTGGAATCGAAACTACTAGCACGTGAGCAGGATTATTTCGTGAAAATTTGAGGGAAGTTTCAAGTAAGTCAATAAATTCGATGCGAAATTGCTCCACACTTCGTCCACGATATTGGTTATTTACACCAATTAAAAGAGAAACGAGGTCGTATGTTTGGGTAATATTTTCAGAAACTATTTTTGCTTTCAGTTCATCGGTTGTCCAACCAGTTCGGGCAATTATTTTTGGTTCGGCAACTACCACTCCTGCATTACTTAAACTTTTTGCCAATTGTACAGACCAACGGTTGCTTTCGGCAACACTTTCGCCAATTGTATAGCTATCGCCTAAAGCTAAATAGGTTAATCCATTTGTCATTGCAGTAGGTTGAGAATTTGATTTGCATGAAAAAACGAGTAAAAATAATGAAATTATGAGGTATTTCATGGAAATAAGAGTTATGTTATAGATACACATATTAACGTATATTCATACCTACTTAGATTGATGAACCCTGATTTTTATTCTTTCCAAAAGTATTTATCAAAAAATAAATGATTGACAGCACTAATAGAAAAAGCCCAAGTGCGATAAATTCTTTTTGAGCTAAATGCGAAAGAAACCAAAAAATAGCAATAGCGGCAAAAACAGGAATAATAATGCCTCCAGGGAGTTTGAAAGAGTCAGTTTTGGTGGCTTTATTTTTCAATCGTAATTTAATAGTTGCCAACACAACGCCCATGTAAATACTTAATAATGAGGCACTTGCAATAATTGCTAACTCTTTAAATCCGCCTGAAATTGAGAAAATAAAATCAAAAAGTGCATAAACTATAATAGCCCAATAGGGTGTAGCAAATTTGGGGTGAATTTTAGCAATAAATGCGGGCATCCAACCTTTATTTGCTCCTGCAAAAATTACTCTTGGATACGATAAAATTGAACCACTTAAAGCGGCAAACATTGAGAAAGCTGCTCCCGCAATGATAAGTGTTGAACCGAATTCCCCTAAAACTTTGTTTGCAACGGCGGCAAGCGGAGCTTCTTTTTGCAAAGCTAAATCTGCACCAAGTACGCCCTGCGAAATGGTTTGGATAAGGATATAAATAAGCACAACCGCAGCCATGCCTGATAATACGCCCAAAGGCACAACACGTTTTGGGTTTTTTACCTCGCCACTAACATTGAGCGATGCTTCACCACCTGCAAAAGCAAAAAATAATAGAAGTGATGCTTCCCCTAATTTCTCTAAAGATGGAATAGAGTCCCAGCGAAGGTTTTCTGTTGAAGTGCCCAGAAATCCTGCAACAATAAGAATTGTTAAGGGAATTAATTTGATGAGTGTATTGATTTTGACTACATTATCGCCATGCTTTACGCCAAGCACATTGATGAAAGCAAAACCTCCAAAAATAATAAAAAAGAAAATACCTCGATAAATTGGGTTTGACAATACCTGAAACTGAATGGTTAACATATCGACCATAGCATTGGCAACCGCAGCATCGGCTAGAACTCCGACAAACCAAAACATTGAGTTAGCAATAAAACCAGCAAAAGGCCCGAAAGCAGAATGAATATAAGCATAAGCACCACCAGTAGTAGTAATTTGGCTTCCAATTTCAGAAAAACACAGCATAATTGTCATCATAAGCAGTCCGCAAAGTAGATAAGCGAGTATGCTTGCACCGCCCAAAATATTGGCAACTAGAGCAGGCAAAACAAAGATTCCTGCTCCAATGGTTCTATTTAAAGTATTGGCTGCCAAGCCTAATACGCCGAT
This sequence comes from Emticicia sp., assembly GCF_043780375.1. Taxonomy (GTDB): domain Bacteria; phylum Bacteroidota; class Bacteroidia; order Cytophagales; family Spirosomataceae; genus Emticicia. The sequence continues at coordinate 31,175 of NZ_JAYWCU010000074.1, forward strand.
TTCTCTTTTTAAACCTACTTTGTTCGTTGAATCCAATGGTTTTAGTGGGTTATAGTTCTACAATTTTTGAATTATAGAAATGGTTTTAAAATTAAGCTATTTTAGTCAAACACAAATATTATTTTACAATTCTGAGTGCATGGCAGCCACGAGGCAGAAATAGTTTAAAATCTTGTTTTTGCAATGTTGGTTTTGTGCCTTTAATTACTTTCCAAAATTCAATTCCACCAAAATGCTTTCCAAAATTGAAGTAGTCAAAAACTGTTACAGCAATGTTATTACCACTTTTATCAAAAGCTATATTTTGAGGTAATATTCCTTCAAATTCATATTCTCCAATATTTGTAAGTGTACCGTCAGTGGTAAGTGTCAATAAAGACAATGAAGAATTTTTCGAAAATTCAAGACTTTCCCACGGATAATAGCTTTTTTTCATATTGGCAACTATAACCATATTTCCATCAGGGCTAATTGCAAAACCCTCTGGACTTTCACCTACTTTAGTTTTAGTAATCAAGAAATGATCGCTTGTTCCTTCTAAATTGAATTTTAGAACAAACATATCGCCTTTTCCATCATAACCTTGCTCTGATTTTGCATCTGCTCCCCACTTTAAGTCAGGTACAAGGTAATATTTTCCATCAGGAGTAAACTGTCCCGCACCGGGGAAATTCCCTACTTTAAGGGGATGACCTAACAAGTCCATACGGATAATTTTACCCGTTGGTCCATCACGTGCTATTTTTATTAGTCCAACCTCTTTTGAATCTTCTAAGGTAAAAGCAATGTAATTATTGTTAGGGTGCCAACTTACATCGGTAATTCGCCCACTTGGAAAGTCTTTTGGCTTATTAATAATACGTATGGGTTTTCCGGTGGTATCCAATTCCAAAACCTGTAATTCTTTCTCGTATTCTTCACTGCAAATGACTAAATATTCACCATCAGGACTAATTTCAACGGCAATTGGATTTTTGCCTGTCGGAAATTTATATAAAACCTTTGGCTGAGCTAAATCACTAATATCAACTACTGAAATAAAGCCACCTGCTGGAAAGTCAGCATTGACATTTTTAAGTTCGCTTATATTATCTTGTGGCGTACCTCTCGTTTCAACTACATAAGCAATATGATTATTTGGAGAAAGCACCATTCCTTTTGTCCAATTCAATACTGAATTAGATACACCAATAGTTTTGACTTCCTCGGAATACTTCTCAAGTGGAAATTTCACTACTGAAAGAGCATCTTTTGTGCCTTTTTCTTTTAAGAATTTACCGTCAATGTATGCAGAGGCAGCCATATCAGCATCAGAAATAGTAATGATTGCTTTGGCATCGAACGATAATTTTTGAGAAAATGTATTAATACTTACTATAAAAAATATCGAAATTAGAAGTTTTTTCATGGGGAAAGGGGCGTGGCAAACTTTCGTTTGCAGTTTTAATCAGCTAATTTTTTAAAAAATTAGCTGATTTTGGAAATATTTTGCTAAAAATTAACTTTCGGCATCATAAACCTGCACTTTTTCCCACAAATGAGAGCAATTAGCAACAAATACAAGGTGGTCAGGGTGTGTTTGGTAAGTATCTTGGTCGGCAGGATTGTCAAATACAAATGTCAAAGAAAAACTATAAGAAGAGTCAATTACTGATCTGTTTGTATTAGCTGCCTTGCCAACATAAGCAGTTTTAATTAAATCAATTTTTGAAAGTTCTTTCAAACCTGCGAGAAGGGCAGCTTGATGTGCTTCGTTGTCTTTTTCTTTTAACCAGAAAAAAACTGTGTGAACAACCCCAGTGCTTAAATTTGCCATTGAATATTAATTTTTATTTAGTGAATGATAGAATAAATAATTTTTTTTTCTGTCAGAAATTACTTCCAATTCGTCACAATTCAATAATTTAATCAAAATTGGAGATTTCTAACAGCGAATTGTAGCCTTACTTTGTGTTGCTAAAAAACTCGAGTGTTCCCAACAAAAATGATTGAATAGTAGAGCCGTGGTCGCCACCAGCAACCGGAAATAAAGCTACATTGGTTGCACCACGTTTTTGCATGGCATCAAAGGCTGTTTGTGAATTGATAAAAGGCACATAAGTATCAGCAGTACCGTGATACAAACGAGTAGGAGTTTTAGGTTTCCAATCAAATACATCGTTGTCTTTTACGGCGGTTAGTAAAGCGGTATCAGTTCCGTCTGTAATTCCCTTTTTTACGGCATCATTTAAAATTGTAAGGAAATTGCCTGAAATTCGTGCATTTTGTTGCTCTTTTTGTATTTGTGTAGCAAAAGGCTCAATAAAATACGCTGACATCGGACGATTAAGTTTATAAATCCTGTCATAAGTTAAAAGTACCCAGATGTAAGAAGCATTATGTTGTGAATCTCCACTTGATTTTGTCGAGACTAAGGTCTTGAAACTTGAAGTTTTATTATAAGCTCCAGCACCACAACTTGATGCTTTTAAGTTAAATTCTGTTGGTGCTTCTTCCTCAATTTTCTTTTGCAACGACATTGTAGCATAGCCTCCTTCCGAATAGCCAGCAATATATAAACTTTGATTCCAATTGGCTTTTTCTTTTGTGATAAACTCTTTTGTGGCACGAAGCATATCTAAACCAGCAGTGGCTAATCCGTTGCGATGTTCGTATGTATGTGGCAAATTGTTTGATGCTCCATAGCCAATATAATCGGGAGCGGCTACGATATAACCCAACGTTGACAAAAAAGATGCAATTGCTCCTTCACCGTCTGTTGATAAATAGGAAGGTGCTTGTTTATCGTCAAAAATTGTACCGTGTTGGTAGCTCAGTAAAGGCAATGGTCCGGATAGAGTTGCACCAACTGGAATAATAACAGCACCTGATGCTTGGATTTCGGTGCCATCAGTATTTTTTGTTTTGTAAACAATTTTATATTGTTTTACGCCTCCTTGTACAAATAATGAAACTTGTGAACCTAATGTTAAGCTAAGTGAGGCTATTAATTGTTCTTTAGTTAATTCTTTTACCAAAGTTGAACTTACTAAAACTACTGGTTCGGGGTCTGGAGTGGCTACTTTTCCGCATGACCAAGTAACCAAAGTCAGCGAGATGTAAATGATGAAGTATTTATAGTATTTGGTTTGCATAAATATTTTTAGTTAAATGACAAAATTACTAATTTCAAACATTTATTTGGAAAAAACAGTATTAATTTTTGAGGTTTAACATGCTATAATTTTTTACAAATTAATATTTCAGAACAACATGTTTAATCAATTTTCGATCAAAAGTATAGGTGATGTGTATCAGCCCATCTTGGGTTTGAATGACTGCTGGATAGCTAAATTCGCTTTTATCAATATTTTCTAATTCGTAAATATCTTTCCAATTATTGCCGTCTTTTGAAATAGCTACTTTTAATATATTTCTGCCGTTCGACCACCTATTGCCCGACGGTAATGGGTTATAAATTAATATATGCGAACCATCTGCGAGTGTGACAGCATCTATTCCTGAGTTTGGATTTGGTAAATTGATAGGGGAGAGTTTGCTCCATGATTGTCCACTATCTACCGACCACGATTGAACAATTTGATTCTGCCGACTTCTCAAAAGCATTTGAATTTTTCCATCAGCATGAGTTAAAAAAGTGGGTTGAATTACACCATAGTCTCCGCATTCAATTTCTATTTTCTTCCAATTTTTAGCGTCGGAATCTGATATTTCGACGTGAGTTTTCCATATTTTACTATCTAAACTTTCGGTGCTTGAGGGATGTAGAATTTCGCCCGATGTCAGTTGAATGGGCTTGTTTTTGATTGGCCCAAGAATATTATTAGGTAGTTTTGTAGCTTCCGACCACGTTTCTCCGTCATTTATTGAGGTTTTCATCATTCCCCACCATTCTCTTGGAGTTACGCCTACTTTATAAAACAAAAACAATTTTCCTTCTTTATTTTTAAAAAGCACAGGATTCCAACAAGCGTATTGCTTTCCATTCACAATGCCATCGGCTATTTTGGCTGCTTTGCTCCAAATTCCATTACTAAAAGTAGAAGCCCAAATACCAACTTTATAATGATTTTCATGTTCACCCGCAAACCATGCTGCCATCAAATTTGATTTTGAAAGCTCAACAATAGTGGAAGCGTGGCAAGATTTTTCTTCGGGAGAAGGATTAATAAATTCTTCTTTGATTAGTTTTGCTTGCGAAAAAGCTAAAAGATTAATGAATAGAGCTACGATTGTTAGTTTAATTTTCATTTTTGTCTTTCAAATTTTAAAGCTACGGCTGGTTATGGTTAATGTTTCTCGACTAATGCTAACGTTAAATATACAAAAGATTTATTGCCTTTTTTCTGCCACTTTTAATTTGAAATATTCACATAAAAATGAAAATGTGTTTTCATTTTGGTAGATGTAAACAATACATAAATGCCACAATACAATGTAGAAAAAACGATAAATTATAATAAAAAAGCCCTCGAACAATGCTATTAGCGATATTCAAAGGCTTTTTTGTGCAGTTCTTTCGAAATGTTTGTGGAGGAGATGGGATTCGAACCCACGACTTCCTGCATGCCATGCAGACACTCTAACCAACTGAGCTACACCCCCGAATTTACCATTCAGTAAATTTTAATGCAAATAGCAATGAGAAAAAGTTATATCCAAAATTTATCTTCTATTTTTACATATTACTTTTGAAATTCATTCAAAATATGAAAAATAAAATTACATATTTTTCACTTCTTCTTATTGGCACTTTTAATATTGTTTTTGCACAATAGGTTCGTCTGCCCAATCTGAATGATACTTTCAAAGCGGCTGATTTGGCACATAAACCCGTCAATGCCGATAGTATTTTGATGGCTACAAAAAACCTGCTTTTTTCTCTCGAAAAAAAACAGAGAAACAAGAGAGAAGATACTCTTCTTGTTTTGGCTTCGGAGCGTTTGGCCTATTTATATTATAGTACCCGAATCCCGCAGAAAAATCCCGATCCGATGCTGGTTTATTCTCAAAAATTGCTCAAATATGCCAAACATTGCGGTTATACCATAAATATTTTTAGGGCTTATGATTATATTGCAACAGTTTATGCTATCAAAACGGACTACCAAAAAGCCCTCGATATTAGTCTGGAGGCATATAAGCTGACAGCAAATTTGGAGGGTGCTGATTTGATTCTGACAACCTATTCGCTTACTCGAATTGCGAGTAGTTATCAACTGCTTCGTGATTATGATAATTCCTTGATTTTTCATCTAAAAGCCTTAGATATTATTGAATTATGCAAAAAAAACGACTTTAAAACGGGTATTACTAAAGAAAAACTTAGAATAGCGAATACCTCATTTGCCTACAAATACGATGATATTGGGGTGATTTATGCCGAGCAAAAGAACTTTTCGGAAGCTTTAAAGTATTATCAATTAGCTTATAATTATGCCAAAAAATCGGAGTTTTTGGCTCAGACTTCGATGGCTATAAAGCATGAAATGGATAATTTAGAAATTCAATATTTGTCTTTAAAAAAACTAAAAAGGTACGATTTGGCACTAATTGCCTACGAAAATTACATGACTTTGAATGATTCGATTACTAATCGACGAAAATTAACGCAAGTGTTGAATCTTCAACGAAAGCTAGAAACGGAAAAAGAAAAAGCTGAATTTGATAAGCGGCAACTGTTGCAAAAAGTCATTATTGATTCATCACAACGAGCCAATGAGATTTTATTGTTGAAAGCCGAGAACAATGAAGTTGAGAAAAAAGCTCTTTTTGAGAAAAATAAAAATGATGAATTGGCTCGAAAACTCCAAATTGAACAATTAAGAACTACTTCTGAAAAAACGCAACTTTTGCAGCAAAACCATATAAATTCGCTAAATGTTTAAGCAGAAAGAAAGCAACAAACGCAACAATTTCTTTGGATTGTCTTAGGGATGTTGGGGCTTCTATTATTATCGTTGACACTAAATTTTAGGAATATTCAAAAACGAAAAAAACAGACCGAATTATTGAACGAGCAATTGGAGGAAAAAGTAAGAACTCGTACGGCGGAATTGCAAAAATCATACAACGAAAGTAAGGAAGCCATGCAACGAGGACAAAGTATTGAGCGTAAACGCATGGCGGCAGATTTGCATGATAATTTGGAAAGTTTGCTGACAGCAATCAATATTTCACTAGATAATATCAATACTGAACAATTGACTGAGCGTGAACGAAAAATTTATGCTAATATCCTTTCTATGACCGAAAATTCGTACGATGAAGTCAGAATTTTATCTCATAATTTGATGCCTGAAGAATTAGAAAAAGAAGGCTTAGAGAATGCTTTGCGAATGATGATTGGAAAAATGAATACCAATCAAAAAATTAGATTTAGTCTGATAATCAATAATTTAGCTTATCAAAACAAAGCCATTGATTTAAATATTTATGCTATTTGTTTAGAATTAATTCAGAATATTATCAAACATTCAAAGGCAACAAATGCCACTATTTCACTTTTTGAAAAAGCAAATATCCTTTGGTTGGAAGTAGTAGATAAGGGTACGGGAATAAATAAAAATAACGAAAAGGGTATTGGTTTTAAAAATATTCAAGACCGATTAGAAACTATGGATGGTGAGTTTTATATTGATTCTGAAAAATCCAAAGGCACTAAATTGGTCGTTTCAGTGCTTTTGGATTTGAAAAAAGACGTTGTCAAAACTTTTTAAATTTCAATTAATTACAGTAAGGATTTGTTTTGATATGAACTCTTCCCGTAGTAGGATAAAAATGCGTACCAGGTCTTAAATATACTTTCTTAGATACAAACCGCCGCACTGCCGACCCCGAAACATTATAAGCGTCATTTACATAATTACTAATGTATAATTCGTCTCTTGCTGTTTCAAAACCTTCGTTAATAGTCCAAGTAATCGTACTATTACTTGAGGAAGGCCTATAAACGATGTCATTGGTAGCTAAATCGTTGATGGTAGCATTGCCAACGATAGTTGAACGCATGCGGCTACCTTGCCCAGTTGTAAAGGCATTTCTACAAAGAAAATTACCATAAGCCATCATATTAGAAGTCATTGGAGCAAATGATGAACCATTGCAAGGGTCGGTTCCTCCGCCAGTATAAACACAAGAGCCATTAACTCCTCCATCATTATCGGCAGGTGTATCGCAGAGCAAATCGCCCTGAGTTGTACAGTTATAACAGGCATTTCCACTATTTCTTGTAACATTCTCTTGAACTGAAGGGTTTCCAAATTTTTGAAATGTGTGGTAAAGACCCAAACAATGCCCCACTTCATGTCCCATAGTTGCGATATTATAACTTACGCCATCTAAGCTACAATAAGTGTTAGGTATTGCGTAAGCAGTTCCGTTACCTGGTAATGAACGGTGAATAAAAATGTTCAAACAATCGGTTATTCTAAACGGATTAAGTTCTGCTTCTTCGGTATCAGAATCATGGTTATTCAAATCAGTATTATTAATTTGTCGAATGTTTATGAGCATAAAACAAATACTATGAGTTTGAAAAGAATTGACCATAAACTGAAAATTAGCAAGAATATTCGCATCGGTGTCGGCTCTGTTTGAACCATTATCATCGGCAAATACGGTAATATAAGCCCTGATGCAATAGGGAGAATTGATTGCCAAAATAGTATTAATACTGTCTTGTTTTTCTTTTGAAAACATATACGGAATATTTCCAGCTCTTGTAGTACATTCAACTTTTTGGGCTTTCAAAGACAAACTTCCAAATATTAAGAAGGAGAATAAAATTAAAATCTTTTTCATGTCAAGAAATGATTAAATGTTAGAAAAATACTCAAAAAAACTACTTTTTTTCGTCTAAACGTTTCTTCAAAGCATCAATTTCTTTCTTTTGTTGAATCGAATAAAGTGTTAGTTCTTCTATTTTTTCCATCATTTTGGTCATTAATTCTGCTACATGAGCTCCTTTGTCTTGAATACTTGCCGCCGAAGGCACAGAAGGTAAATGTTTGTTAGCCTTGATAAATGCCTCAACTTCATCCAAAGGTTTTAGATTATAATCTTCGTTGAAAACATAATCGGCCCAACCTGTTTCCACAATTACTTCATTTGCTCTTATAATTCCCAAAACATCTAATTTATTGTTAGGGGTAGTAGTACCAATACCAACGTTTCCGCCACCTTGGGCAAGAATCACGTTAAGAGCAGTATTATTATTTAAATATAAACCCGTTGACAAAGCATCAATTTCGTTTCCATCAAATAACATACTTTGTGCACCACTCGTAATTTTTAGCGAAGCATCTATTCCATCATTTTCATTGCCAACTACTTGAAGTTTCGTATCAGGCGTACTTGTCCCGATTCCAACATTGCCATCACCTTTAACATATAAATGTCGAATTCCATCATATTCTAATGTCCAATAATTGCTTGCAGCAGTGGCACTTTCAAGATAACTTTGTGCTGTCCAGAGATGGACATTAGTTGCAGTAGTCCAATTTATTCTTGAAAATGAACCAGTAGTATGTAACCTTAAATGAGGGTCACTATCTGTTCCATCATGCGTAATTTGCAATCTTGCCAAAGGATTGGTTGCACCAATGCCCACTTTGCCATTATTGTCAATTCTCATTCGTTCAGTCAAACTTGTTGTTCCGTTCAAAGTAGTTGAAAAAGTGATCCTTGTACCATTAGCAGTAGGTGAAAATAGTTCGTCGGCAGTCATCGAAATTTGAGCTTTATCAGATGTAAAACTACTTCCAGTATAACCTCTACCACTAAAAGTAACTAAACCTCCACTGGCAGTTGTTGCAGTAGGTGAAGCTACTGAACCACCAGTTCGCCTTCCCGCTAAATTAGGAGGGGTACCACCATATTTGGTTACTAATATTTCATCATTGATAGGAGTAAGCTGTACCGATTGAGAAAAAGCTCCTACAGCTACAAGCAAGCATAAAATAATTGTTGAAATAAATAATTTTTTCATGGTATGTTGAGTTTTATTGGTTGATAATTAATCGTTTAATAAATTTACTCGGTTATCTTCTCGTAGTCTTTTGAATTTTCGCCTCGAAACAATACATATTAAATCGTTTTCGAGCAGAAAATGACCTTCTTGATAAGATTTAAAATAATCAAGATTGACTAAAAAAGATTTGTGAACTCTGGCAAAAGAATTAATAACAGCGAATCGTTTTTCGAGGATTTTGAGGCAGGTTGAAACGATAAATTTCTGCCCATTAACAAGATAAATCAAAGAGTAATTTGCATCTGATTGAATCATGACGATTGTTTCAGGAGGGACATAGGTTCTGGACCCCACATGTATGTTTTCAATGGTTTTCATGGTATATTTTTCTTGCAAAGTTATACCACCTACATGTCGTTGTCAATCACGGTATGCCGTGATATTTGCTATTCAATTAAATGATTTTGAAGGGCAAAGCGAATAGCTCCTGCCAGATTTTTGATATTGAGTTTTTGGTAGATATTTTTTCAGTGAGATTCGACTGTATTCAACGAAATATTGAGTTGAGAAGCAATTTGTTGGCTCGAAAACTCATTGGCAATCAATTTTAAGATTTCAATTTCTCGTTGTGTAATTCCTGAAGGTAGATTTTCTTGGATTGGCTCTTGAATTTTGAGTATTTGCAATATTTCATCGGCAAAATATTTTTCTCCTCTTGCAATAGTCAAAATTGCGTTTTCTAATTCTGCTTTTTTAGCTTTTTTTAAAATATAACCATTTGCCCCAGCTTGAATCGCCATTGTTATTTTCGGAGCATCTTCGAGCATCGAAAGCATTAGTATTTTTATATCGGGATAAAGCTGGCGAACTTGTAAAATCGTACTGATTCCATCTAAAATAGGCATTTGAACATCACAAACCAACACATCAATGGTGTAAATCTCCAATTTTTGAAGCACTTCTGTTCCATTATATGCCGTCGCTATCACTTCAAAAGCAGCACTTTGATTAATGGAGTCAGCAAGGCTTTCGAGTAGCATTTGGTGGTCGTCGGCGAGTAGAATTCTTAAAACCATAATTTATAATAGATAGCCATTCTTAATTGTTCATTCGACATTTACCATTATTTACCATCCAGGCACCATAAAATTAATTCCTGTTACAGCTGATTGTCGCTTACCATTATAAATAGGAAATGCCAAATAAGGCTCAATAATCAAATAACCTAAAGCATTTATCCGCAAGCTAATCCCCGTACTAATGATAGGATTGAGTTTAAGCGTTTGTTTGCTACCATCACTAAAACTATATTGCGATTCTTTGCCAATTGCCTTTTTATCGTCCCAAGCTATGCCCATATCAAAAAATATATTGAGGTCCGAAGGCACATCCTGAAAGTTTATCAATGATAGTTTTTTTGCACCTGTAAAAGGTAATCTTATTTCAAAATTTGCCAATCCCATTTGCGAGCCTTTGAGTTGCTCTTCACTTAAAGATAAGGTCGAAGTCTGCGTACTCAATGCTCTGCCCCAAAGCCCGTGCATGTACCACGGATAGCCCAAAAACATGGGGTAAAGTTTGTTGTAATTATTGGCATCACT
>NZ_JAYWCU010000075.1:0-12079 GCF_043780375.1 Emticicia sp.
AACTTGATTTGCCGAAAAAATATCAATGCCCTGATTTTGATGAAGATAATTTGTATGAATTAGCCATTTTTATAAAAAAATTACTAATTTATCAAAAAGGAATTGAAATTCAGTTAAGAAAAGCAAAAGAAGATGCCGATAGTGCTTCTAATGCTAAATCGGAATTCCTTTCTATGATGAGTCACGAAATCAGAACTCCTTTAAATGGTATTGTTGCGATGACTTACCTCATGCAACAAGATATGCACAGTGTTGAAATGTCAGAGAACTTAAAGATCTTACAATATTCTACCGAACATCTTCATGTGTTAATCAATGATATACTTGATTTTAATAAAATTGAAGCAGGAAAAGTTGAACTTGAAAATATTGAATTAAATATCAAAGAATTGGTTACTAATATAATGAAATCGGCTCAAGTAAATGCCTCTTCAAAGAAAGTAAATATTCGTTTAATTTTTGATGAAAATATACCCAAATATCTCGTTGGAGACCCGCTTCGTTTAAGTCAAATATTAAATAATTTGGTAAGCAATGCAGTAAAGTTTACTAATGAGGGCGAAGTTATTATTGAGCTTGTACTCAATCAAAAAAATAGTAAAAATGTTACGATTGAGTTTTCTATAAAAGATACTGGTATCGGAATTGCAAAGAAAAGTCTTAGTTTCATTTTTGAAAAATTCACACAAGCAGACAATGAAATTTCACGACGATTTGGGGGTACTGGTCTTGGTCTTGGAATTACTAAAAAACTTTTAGAACTTCACGGCAGTACAATTCATGTTGAAAGCGAAATAGATAAAGGGTCAAATTTTCATTTTTTGATTGATATGGAAATTGGAGCACAAAAAACTGAAATTTTAAGCCAAGAAGAAGTTTTAGACGAGCAAACCTTAAAAGGAACAAGGGTTTTATTGGTAGAGGATTATCCTATTAATGTAAAAATTGCGACAAGGTTTTTAGAAAAATGGGGAATGAACTATGATACCGCAGCAAACGGTCGAATTGCGGTTGAAAAACTTTTAAATAACAAATATCAAATAGTTTTAATGGATCTTTTAATGCCTGAAATGGATGGATATACAGCTACTGAAAATATTAGAAAATTCGATAAAAGAACGCCAATTGTTGCCCTTACAGCATCTGTACTCAATACTCAAGATAGAGTTTACGATGTAGGCATGAATGGTTTCGTGTCGAAGCCTTTTAATCCTAAAGAATTGTTTCAAAAAATCAATAAATATGCTTTAAGAGCATAAAGCAATATAGAGACCGTCTCAAAGTTATTTTTGGGGCGGTTTTTTAATTTTATGTAATCTTGCCCTAAAATAGCAAAATATTATTACTCAAGTTGAAGCCCAATCTTCTCCAACATTAAATCAATAAGAGATAAACTTTGCTATTATAGGGCAATTGTTTTGTTAGATTCGAAAAATAGTTGTCATTAATTTAACAATTAATCTGCTTTAGTAAATTTAGTAGTTCGACCGATAATTGATATTCCAATATAACCTCTTGCATCGATAGTTGTAGGACTGGTAATTGTCAATTTACAAGAATATGTTTTTCCATTATTTGGGTCATAAATTTCGCCATCTTCCCAAACTTTTGCACCATCGGCTGTAAAATTTGTTAAAAACACTAAACCCATAATTGGTCTGGTTTTTAGCTTACTATCCGAATTTAACTTATCCACTTTGGGCTTACCATTTTCTAATGGCTCTTTCAGCCAAACAATTTTTCCAAAGAGTTTATTCTCTTGTTTGTAAAATTGAATTTTGGATGTTTTTTCTGCGTTATACCAAGTTCCTTGGGTGATATCTTGAGCAAAAGTAAATTTTGCTATAAACAATAGGGCAAAGATAAAAGTAAGTTTTTTCATCGTTATTTGAGGTGATAAAGTTTAAAGGGTCAGAATTTATTTAAAGCTCTTTTTTTAAGGTTAATCTTAAAAATAAATAGAATAGTTGTAATAAGAATACCTACTAATGCCCCAGCAAGTATATCAGTCAGAAAATGAACACCAACATAAATACGACTGTATGAAACGATTATTGCCCAAAGAAATAGAAAAAAAAGCAATTTTTTATTGCCATTTAATAAATAAAAGGACATAGCCAATGCAAAACTATTAGCAGCATGGCTTGAAGCAAAGCCAAATTCTCCTCCACAATTGCCAACTATATGCACCATATTTTGTATAGCTGGGTCGTGACAAGGACGAAGTCTTTGAAAAAAAGGCTTCATAAAACCCGAAGTAATTTTGTCAGAAAGTCCAACTGAAAGGGTTATGAAAAATAAATTTTGCCAAAAACTTGCCCTAAATTTTATAAATAGATAATAAACCAAATAAGCATACAAAGGTATCCAAGTGAAACGATATGTGACCCAAAACATGATCACATCCCAAGTTGGTGAATGAATACTATTGAGCCATAAAAACCATTCGTATTCGGCGTATTTTATTGTTTCAATCATTATGCAAAACCTAAAACTTTTCTAACTTCTTTCATTGTCTGTTCTGCAATATCTTTAGCTTTGGCTTCGCCTTCTTGCAATTTTTCTTCTAAAGCAGCTTCATTTTTCATATAATAATTAAAAATATCACGCTCTTTTTCAAATTTCGTCCAAAGTTTTTCAAACAATAACTGCTTGGCATGTCCGTAGCCAAAACCTCCTCTTAAATAATTTTGACGTAGTTCTCCGATTTCATTCTGGTTGGCTACTAAAGAAAATAATTTAAAAGTTATATCGGTATCAGGGTTCTTGGGAGCTTCCAGAGGAGTACTGTCTGAAACGATAGATTTTATGGATTTCAAAAGAGGTTTTTCATCCAAAAATACATCAATATAATTATTATAAGACTTGCTCATTTTCGTGCCGTCAGTTCCTGGAATAACCATTACAGATTCATCAATCAATGGTTCGGGCAAGGTCAAAACTTCGCCATAAGTGCGATTAAATGAAGCCGCCATGTCTTTCGACATTTCGAGGTGCTGCTTTTGGTCTTTTCCGACAGGCACAAAATTGGCTTGATACATCAAAATATCGGCCGCTTGCAAAACTGGATAAGTAAAAAGCCCAGCATTTACATCTGAAAGTCTATCTGATTTGTCTTTAAAAGAGAGAGCATTTGATAACATTGGAAAGGGAGTTTGGCAGCACAAATACCACATCAATTCGGTGTGAAACCCTGCTAAGCGGGACTGGCGATAAAAATAATTTTTATCAGCATCAAAGCCACACGCCAACCACGCTGCTGCAACTGCACGAGTATTTTCTTGCATTAATTTGGCATCTTTGATGGTTGTCATTGAGTGCAAATCTGCAATAAATAGAAAAGATTGATTATCTGGTTTTTGAGAAAGTTTCACCGCTGGTAAAATTGCTCCAAGTATATTTCCTAGATGTGGACGACCGCTTGCTTGTATACCCGTTAAGATTCTTGCCATAAATATTAAATTATCAATTTAATTTGTAATTTTCGACAAAATTAGACAATTTTACCAATGCTAACCCAACATACTCTCCAATTTTTAACAAATCTATCGCAAAACAACAATCGTGAGTGGTTTAACGCTAACCGCAACGATTACGAAAAAACTAAAGTCGAATTTGAAGCATTATGTCAGGATGTTCTGACAGGCGTTGCACAATTTCAAGACAACTTGCTGAACACAAAAGTAAAAGATTGTATTTTCAGAATAAATCGAGACGTAAGATTTGCTAAAGATAAATCTCCCTATAAAAAAAATATTTCAGCGGCCTTCGGACAAGGTAGACGGCATTCTGAAAAGGTTGATTTTTATTTGCATGTTCAACCCCATGAAACATTTCTTGGCGGTGGAATGTGGGCTCCAACAACAAGCCAACTCGCAAGTTTTCGACAAGAGATAGATTATAATCCGCAACACATTAAAGGAATCATTGAAAATAAAGATTTTAGAGAATATTATAATGAAATTTCGGGTGAAAGAGTAAAAAAAATGCCCAAAGGATATGCAATAGACCATCCAGAAATTGAATTGCTAAAATATAAACAATTATTCTTTATTCATAGATATTCAGACGAAGAGGTATTAGGCAAGAATTTTGCTCAAGAGATTATTAATGGCTGTCAAATTTTAAAACCATACCTTGATTATATCAATCATTTATTTTTTGAAACAGAACGTAATTGAATAGTTTTGCTGTGAACATTAAGCTGTTTACGATTGAGAATGAAATGGAATGTTGCATATTTCAATTACATACCATTGTTTATCGTTCTTAAATCATATTATGATTAAACCATCTATTTAAAAATCAGTCAAAGAAAAAACTAATCTTAATTCTATGAGCAACCGATACTCTCCTACTGGAATTCAAGGCGGAATTGATGAGTATAATGGTGTTTGGGCTTCTGACCAAATCACCCACTTATTAAAACGCACAATGTTTGGAGCAAATCCTGACGATGTTAATTATTTCAAAAAGAAAACCCTCAGTCAAACAGTTGATGAATTACTCCAAACGCAAGCACTTCCTGCCCCGCCCTTAAATTTTTATGATACTGCCGATTATAAAGACCCCCAAGGAATTAAGTTTGGGGAAACTTGGGTAAATGCCATTTACGGCGATGGTACAGTTAATAGTAGACGTCGTGCCTCCTATAAATATTGGTGGGTGATGCAAATGGCTACTCAAAAACGAAACATTCATGAAAAAATGGTTTTGTTTTGGCATAATCATTTTTCTACTGAAGTAAATGAGGTCGATGATGCTCGATACGTCTATTTATACAATATGGTTTTACGTAAATATGCTACGGGGAATTTTAAGGATTTTGTAAAACAAATTACACTTGACCCTTCGATGCTTAGGTACTTAAATGGACGACTCAACACTAAAAATGCTCCCGATGAAAACTACGGACGTGAGCTACAAGAACTTTTTACTGTGGGGAAGGGAGCTGGTTCAAAATATACAGAAGATGATGTAAAAGCAGCAGCTAAGGTATTAACTGGCTATAACATTAATGGCACTATCAATTCCTATCTTTTTAATAGTAACAATCATGACACGAACGATAAAAAGTTTTCAGCTTTTTATAATAATACAGTAATAAAAGGTGGAACTGGAGCAAATGGAGAGAAGGAATTAGATGATATGCTTACCATGATATTCTCGGTAGATGAGGTTAGTAAGTTTATTTGTCGAAAAATTTATCAGTTTTTTGTTTATTATGACCTTACCACAAGCGTAGAAAAAGATATTATTGAACCTTTGGCTAAGATTTTAAGAGATAATAAATTTGAAATCAAACCTGTACTTTTGACGCTTTTCAAAAGTCAACATTTCTTTGACCCGAATGTGTACGGCTCAACCATCAAAAGTCCACTCGAATTGGTAGTCGGAACATTACGAGAGTTTAATGTTGCCTTCCCTTCTCCAACTGACTTTGTACAAGAATATTATAATTTATTTGGTGAAATGACGCGTCAAGGACAAATCATGCAGCAGGATATCGGCGACCCACCAAATGTTGCAGGCTGGCCCGCTTATTATCAATCACCTATTTTCTACGAAATTTGGGTAAATTCAGACACTTACCCTAAGCGAAACCAATATACCGATACATTAATTTCAAATGGTTATACCAAAAGTACTAAGAAGATACAAATTGATGTAGTGGCCTTTGCCAAGAAAATGGCAAATCCTGATGACCCAAATCTATTGATTGCTCAGTCACTCGAAATATTATATAAAATACCTGTTTCAACCGAACTGATTCAACAAGTAAAAAAAGATATACTTTTGAGTGGTCAGTCCGCTGATTTTTATTGGACAGAATTGTGGAATACAATGATTCAGAAACCTAACGATGCCAACACTTTAAGTATGGTAACGACAAGGTTAAGAAACATGTATAAATACTTGCTTGCATTACCAGAATATCAGTTGGCGTAATTTTTAATTTATGATTGACAAAATTAATTTTTTGTAAAACATAAATATCTATCAACCATTCAGTATTAATTTTATGAAACGTAGAGACTTTATACAAAATACATTTGCAGGCGTAGTGATGCCTGCATTACTCAATGGAATATCATTTCAAGCTTTTGGCAATATTGACGAGGCAAATTTGGGCGATGACCACATTTTAGTTGTGGTGCAACTCTCAGGTGGAAATGATGGGTTAAATACCATAATTCCGATTGATAAATATGGCTTATATAAAAATGCACGTACAAATATTGCAATTGCACAAGAAAAGCTACTGCTAATTCCTCAAACTGATAAACTTGGACTAAACCCCGCCATGAAAGGTTTTCAGACTATGTTTAAGGAAGGAAAAGCGGCATTGATTCAAGGTGTAGGCTATCCAAGCCCAAATTTTTCTCACTTTAGAGCAACTGACATTTGGAATTCAGCTTCTGATTCTAATATTTATGTCAATAATGGTTGGGCGGGCCGATATTTAGCAATTGACAACCCTAATTATCCGACAGGATACCCAAATACAAAGTATCCCGACCCATTAGCAATTCAAATTGGCTCAGTTATTAATACCGCTATCCAAGGACCGGTTCAGTCAATGGGGATGGCAATTTCAAACCCTTCGAGTTTCTATAATTTAATTTCAAACAAAGTAGAATCTACTCCTAATACCTTAGCAGGCAAAGAATTGAAGTTTTTGAGAGAAGTTGCCAACCAAACTAATCAATATGCCACAACAATTAAAACAGCAGCAGCAAAAGTCACCAAACAAGCCACCTACCCGAATACAAGTTTGGCAAATCAGCTAAAAATTGTCGCTCAGCTTGTGGGTGGAGGTTTAAAGACAAAAGTTTATTTTGTACAAATGGGTGGCTTTGATACCCATAGCAATCAAACCAATACTACTGATACTTCAATTGGTACACATGCCAATCTTTGGCAACAAGTATCAGATGCGATAAAGGCTTTTTCTGACGATTTAGTTGGTTTGGGAGTATCTAAAAAAGTCGTTGGTGTAACCTATTCAGAATTTGGTCGCCGAGTAAAATCAAATGCAAGTGGAGGAACAGACCACGGTGCAGCGGCTCCAATGTTTATGTTTGGTGATATGGTAAATTCGGTCGTTTTAGGAACATCCGCCGACATTGCAGCTGCTCCAAGTACCAACGATAACGTAACAATGCAATATGATTTCCGTTCGGTTTTCGCTTCAATTTTACAAAACTGGTTTTGCTTAGATAGTTCATATATCGATGATGTTTTGTTGAAAAACTTCCAACCATTGCCTTTACTTCAAGTACAGGCTTGTGGTAATATTACCGCAAATGAACCCATTGTGAATGAAGAATTAATTAGTAATTCACCAAATCCGTTTAGTGATAAAACCACACTTTCTTTTATAAGCAAAGGTGGACATACCATGATTCAGGTTTTTGATAATATTGGCAGAATTGTAGCCACGCCAATTGATGGAGAACTTGAGGCAGGAAGACATGAAGTAGTACTTGAAACTAAAGATTTTAATAGCGGAATGTACTTTGCTCGATTGCAAAATGGTTCAATTCAACAGGTAAGAAGAATGATTAAATAAAGTCTTGTACAGCAAACAAGAACTTTGACCTCATCTCAGCCCCTTTCATTTGCATGAAAGGGGCTTTTGTTTAGATGGTATAGACTATTGGCTTTCAAATACAACTCAAAATCACTTCACAAGCTTCTCTAATTTCATTTTCGGTGATAATTAAAGGTGGAGAAATACGCATAGAATTGTCACAATAAAGAAACCAATCAGTAATTACACCTCTTTCGATTCCTTTGTCAATAATCGGTTTTAAGACATCAAAGCTTTGAAATTCGGCGGCTAACATTAAGCCTTTGCCCCGAACCGCTTTGATTTTTGGATGAACCAATAATTCTTTGAATAAATTTGACTTTTTTTCTACATCATCCAACATTTTTTCATCAAAAATAGTATTCAAAGTTGCCAAAGATGCTGCACAACTTACTGGATGTCCACCGAAAGTAGTGATATGCCCTAAAATAGGGTTGTCTTTAAAAACGGACATAATTTCCATCGGAGCAATAAATGCTCCGATGGGCATTCCGCCTCCCATACCTTTGGCACAAAGTAAAATATCTGGTAAAATCCCGTAGTGTTCAAATGCCCAAAATTTACCCGTTCTGCCAAAACCCGACTGAACTTCATCAAAAACCAATAAAGCACCGACTTCAAAACATCTTTTTTGGAGTGCTTTTAGGTAATTTTCTTCGGCAGGTCTTATGCCAGATTCTCCTCCTATGGGTTCAAAAAAAACGGCGGCTGTTCGAAAAGTTATTTTATTCAAATCTTCAAAATTATTTCTTTCTATTTTCTTTGTTGATGGCAAAAGTGGGCGATAATTACGTTTAAAATGTTCTTCGCCAAGCGACAATGCCCCTTGCGTAGAACCATGATAGGAGTTTCGACATGAAATAATTTCGATACGTTTGGTGAAGCGTTTTACTAACTTCATCGCACCTTCTACAGCTTCAGTGCCAGAATTTGTAAAATAAACATTATCTAAACTTAATGCTGATGAAGTACGAAATGTTGCAAGAGTTTTTACTAAAGCATCTGCCAATTGTAATTGTGGCGACTGAACATATTCGCCATAAACCATCAAGTGCATATATTTATCTACTTGATTTTTGATTGCTTCAACCACTTTTGGATGCCGATGACCAACATTGCTTACTGCAATTCCTGATATTAAATCCATGTATTTTCTATCTTTCCCATACAAATAAATTCCTTCTGCTTTTTCTATTTCAAGAGCTAAAGGAAAATCAGATGTCTGGGCGAGATTTTGTAAGAAAAGTTGGCGTTGAGTCATTGAAATATTAGATTTTTTTACAAAATTGGCATAAAAAAAACTCGTAAGCAAAGCCCACGAGTTTTAAGTACTAACCTATTATTTATGAGTAGTTACTCCACTATTAAACTTCTCTTTGAAAATCTACTTCTAACAATTTTGTTCATTAATTTTTGAGAAAGAGATTTTGTTGATATTTCATTTTTCTAAACCCACTATCTTCCTATCAACCAGAATTGAAATATTTAATTATTACCTATTACTACACGAAAATAATTGATATTTTAGACTGTACAACATACATGAGACAAAAAGCCAAATTTATGCGACCTTCGCTATTTTCCACCAATTCGTCGTATTAATTCTTCTGAAAACTGTTCACTTACAGGGATTAAATGCGTACCAATCGTTATTTTTAAATTACGAATTGATTCGATTTTATTCAATGAAACGATGTATGATTTATGTATCCGCATAAATGGCATTGTGGCAAATTTTTCCTCAATACTTTTCATAGTCATACGTGTAATTACAGGGCGACTTTGCGTGCTAAGATAAATTTTAATGTAGTCTTTCAAGCCCTCTATATATAAAATATCGGCATATCTGATTTTCACCAATGAGTATTCTGCATTTACAAAAAAATGTTCTTCAACATTGATCTTTGCAGGAATTGTGCTTGTTTTTAGTTGATAAAGTTCGTTTGCTTTATTAGTTGCTTTCAGAAAACGTTCAAAAGAGACTGGTTTAAGCAAATAATCAATGATATTTAGTTCAAAACCTTCCAAAGCATACTGCTCATAAGCTGTTATAAAAATAACCATTGGATTTGACACCATGCTTTTCAAAAACTGAACACCTGTGATACCTGGCATCTGAATATCCAAAAAAATTAAGTCAATCGCTCGATTTTCAATTTTTTCGGTTTGTATTAATTCCATTGCCTCAAAAGCATTTCGGCAACGACCGACAAACTCTAAATACGGAATTTGTCGAATATTATCTTCGAGCAGGTCTAACGCCAACGGCTCATCATCAACTGCTATACATCTCATTTTAATTGAAAATTTACGTTATAAAATAATAGGGGGTAATTATTATACTTGTTGCAATGGAAGATTATTCGTTTAAAAATAGCCTTTTATTGCTTAAAATTTAATTTCAATTCTGTAATATAAAAATGGGTTTGTTCTTCTACATTTAAAACATATTGATTAGGGTACAGCAATTCCAATCTTCGTTTTACATTGGCTAAACCAATGCCAGATGCACCATCTTTTACTTCTTGTTTATCTGAACTAAATTTATTTGTTACTTTGAAAATCAATTGATTAACAGTAGTCTGCAATTCAATTTTTATGATTGGTTTTTCGACCAAACCAACGCCATGTTTAAAGGCATTTTCTACAAACGGAATCAGAAGCATTGGTTCAATATTTTTACTTAATAAGGGTTTTTGTACCAAAAAATCTATATCCACATAATCGGCAAAACGAACTTTTTGAAGGTCAATATAATTTTCTAAATATTTCACTTCATTGTCGAGCGAAATTTGTTTGTCGTCTTTTTCATAAAGCATATAACGCAACAAGTCAGACATTTTTAACAAAACTGGCTCAACTAAATTAGATTTCTTTCGGTTTAATGACACCAAACTATTCATCAAATTGAACATAAAGTGAGGCGAAATTTGCGAACGCAAGAATGAAAGTTCAGATTTTAAGCGTTCATTTTCTTTCTCTCTTTGTACTTGCTGGTTTTTCTGATATTCTGAAAAGAAACAATAGGAAGCACTAATTACAAAAATAAATAGGTATTGAATAAAAACATTTACAAAAAATAATTGATTTGGTTCAGATTCAACAAAAGTGATTCTGACATAATATCTTCCCATAACTAATAAAAAAATCAAACCAACCATGTATAAAAAATAATTAATTGGTTTTTGCTTAAATACTTTAGGGAATAGGTATTTTGAATGAATATAAAATAATGTAATACACGAAAGTGAAACATAGAACCAGTAGGCTTTGCTTGTGTATGGGTCAATGTTTGGTTGAGTAGATTCTTTTTTTAATTCAACATTTAACAAGGGTAGCGTTGTATAACCTAACCAAATAATTCCATGTAAGAAAATGTATAAATATTTGTTTTTAAGCATTCCATTTTATAATTAAACACAATTATAGTAATTAACCACTAAAATATAACATAAACAAGATAATCGGTAATAAAACAACGATTTAATGGTGTTATTTATAGACAAAAAAGCCTTCGCTTTCAAACGAAGGCTTCCAAAAATTCACTAAAAACATAGTTTATCCGTTGTTATCATCAACAAATCTCACACAAAAAGCCGCTATTAATAAACTCACACCGCCTGCCACAACAATATACAAAGGGGCTTCAATTGAACCTTCTCCGAATATGGATTTAACAATTTTTCCTAAAAACAAAGAGGCAAGAATTTCGGGAATGACAATAAAAAAATTAAAAATTCCCATATAAACACCCATCTTGTTAGACGGCAATGCTCCAGACAAAATGGCATAAGGCATCGAAAGAATTGATGCCCAAGCAATACCAACTCCGACCATAGAAAGCAATAACAAGTATTGGTTATTGATAAAAAATACAGAAATAAGTCCGATTCCGCCACAGATTAACGCAATCGTATGAACAAATTTTCGGCTTGTTTTCTTTGCTATAACAGGAATCAAGAATGCTGTTAAAAAACATACAACCGAATAAGTTGCAAAGTTTATACCGTTCCATTCGCCACCTGCACGAAACTCTGGAGAGTCGGCAGTTGTTGCTCCAAAAATATGGTAAGATGTCATTAAACCAAAAAACATCCACATACAAAATAGTCCAAACCAAGTAAACATCTGCACAATAGCCAGTTGTTTCATTGTTTTCGGAATACTACCAATCGACTCAAAAAGTTCTTTAAAATAGCCTGTAACTCCTTTATTCTCTTCTTTTTCTCTTTTAAATGCTTCCATATCTTCGGGCGGGTACTCGTCTGTTGTAAAGCAAGTATAAAGTACTGACAAAAAGAAAATAACAGCACCGAGTTGAAAAGCATATTTAGTAGTCAATGAAATACCACTCTCTGTTGTGCCAATTACTCCCATTTTACTAAAAATAAAAGGCAAGATATTTGCAAAAGTTTGCCCTAAACCAATAAAAAATGACTGCATCGCAAAACCAGCTGTTCGTTGGCTAATGTCCAATTTGTCTGC
>NZ_JAYWCU010000076.1:0-11796 GCF_043780375.1 Emticicia sp.
GGCTACAAATTGAGCAAATTTTTCAACCGTAGCGGTGCTATGCTTTCAAAATTCCCTCAATTTTCGCTTGAAAATCTACTATTTTTCAATCATAAAACATTTTCGCAAGAAGTCTAATGAATTTGGGCTTGCAAATGCTTAGCTCAAATGTCATTATTTACCAAAGTATCAATCATTTTTATAGCTAATGAATTGATTCTCAAAAATTTTATTCTTAAATTGTAAATCATCATAGTAACGACCAACCGTTCGTAAATTCCAAATGATTTTAAGTGTTGAACATACATTGCGGTATTCTTATTCAAGTCCTGTTTCGCTGACACCGCACACGATTTATTTAAGACCAAAGGCATCGCCCAACCAAGAAATTAGCCATTATCAGCTTGATATTCAGCCAGTTCCGAGTCTTATGTTCAAAAATATTGATGTAGAAGGCAATGCACAATTTGTTGCATTCTTCAATACTATGTGTCATGAACTTACAATAAAAGCAAGTTTTGAAACCGATTCGAAGGCGTTTAACCCTTATCATTTCATTTATTTCCCCTTTGATGTCGAAAAAATTCCATTCAAATATCCTGAAAAAGAACTTTCATTATTGCAACCCTACTTGACGCAAGAAGGCATAACTACACTTGTACACCAGTTTTCTCGCCAAATTGCTTCTGAAGCAGGCTGGAAAACAACCGATTTTTTGGTCAGAATTTCTAAATATATCAGAGAAAATTTTGTTTACGAAAAACGCATCAAAGGTGCGGCAAACTCACCCGAAACCACCCTTTTGAGCAAAGATGGTACTTGCCGTGACTATGCGGTTTTGATGATTGCTGCTTGTAAATCGCTCGGAATTGCTGCCCGATTTGTAAGCGGTTATTGCTACGGAAGTGAGTTGCAAGCCCACGAACTACACGCCTGGGTTGAGGTATATTTACCAGGTGGTGGTTGGCGTGGTTTCGACCCAACATCGGGTGTAATTGTTGATAATCAATACATTACGCTGGCTTCTTCTTCTGAAGCCGAACTGATAAATCCTATTACTGGAGGTTTCAGAGGTGATTCAAGCTCAATATTAGATGCCTATGTCAGTATTATTCAAAAATAATTTCTATTTTCGTTTGAAACGAGTATCTTTAATTTATTGATAACCCTAAACACTGGAATGCCAACAATTAATGGGCATTTCTACAAGACAAACTTCTGATATGAGCATTAAATACAGGTTAATTATAATGAATTTCCTCCAATTTTTCATTTGGGCATGTTGGCTCATCACAATTGGAGCATACTGGTTTCAGAATAAAGGGTGGTCAGGAGCAGAATTTGGAGCTATTTTTTCTACAATGGGCATTGCGTCGTTGTTTATGCCAACATTGGCAGGAATCGTTGCAGATAAGTATATCAATGCCGAAAAATTGTATGCCATTTTGCATTTTTTAGGAGCATTAGTTTTGATTTATATTCCGCAAGTCGATAATCCAAATGACTTCTTTTGGGCGATTTTACTTTGTGTAATTTTCTATATGCCAACATTGGCTTTATCTAACTCAATTGCTTATACGATTCTTAAAAATAATAATACAAGCGACCTCGTAAAAGATTTTCCACCCATTCGAGTATGGGGAACGGTGGGTTTTGTAGTAGCCCTTTGGGTAATTAGCCTTACGCACAACGAAACTTCGTCTAATCAGTTTTACATTGCGGCGGCTTCTGCTATTGTGTTGGCTATTTACTCGCTTACTTTGCCCAAATGTCCGCCTTTGGCAGCTACTACCGATAATAAAAGTTTTATAGAATTGCTTGGTTTAGACGCTTTCAAGCTGTTTAAAGATGCTAAAATTGCTATATTTTTCATTTTTGCTATGTTTTTAGGAGCATCATTACAGCTTACAAATGCCTATGGCGATACTTTTTTGCATGATTTTGCCAACGTAGATGCCTATAAAGATACTGTTGCCGTAAAATTTCCCGCAATTATTATGTCGATTTCGCAGATTTCAGAAACCTTATTTATTTTGGCGATTCCTTTCTTTTTAAAACGATTTGGTATTAAACAAGTAATGCTTATCAGTATGATTGCTTGGGTATTGCGTTTTGGGCTTTTTGCTTACGGGAACCCAGCCGACGGGCTTTGGATGATTATCTTGTCGTGTATTGTATATGGAATGGCTTTTGATTTCTTCAATATCTCAGGTTCGTTGTTTATAGAAACTTATACTGATGCAAAAATTCGTTCATCGGCACAAGGGTTATTCATGATGATGGTTAATGGTTTTGGGGCCGTTTCAGGAAGTTTGATTAGTGGTTTTATGATTCAAAAATACTTTACCTTGGCCGATGGTACTAAAATCTGGAGCAGCATTTGGCTCTCATTTGCGGCGTATTCGCTTATTGTAGGCATACTTTTCGCCATACTTTTCAAACATAAACATGAGGAAGATTTTGAGATAAAAGAGCATTGATTGCTTGAAATCATTCTGCTACTATTGCGTAGTTCTTGTTTTGTTATTACCACAAAACAGAGCATAAATCTTTAGATAATTCACACTTAAAAGTTGCACTTTCGGAAAACTTTTATATATTTGCCTTATGGGCAACGAATCTACTATACGGACAATTATATTTTACAAAAATTACTTTCGAGAGTTTTTTGAAAAACAGCATGATAAAGTAAAAAGTAAAATTATCTGGACTTTTGATTTAATTGAAGAACTTCAAAGAATCCCTGAAACTTACCTCAAACATTTAGAAGGCACTGATGGACTTTACGAAATTAGAGTTCAGGTAGCAAGTGATATTTTTAGATTATTTTGCTTTTTCGATAATGGAAAATTTGTTGTATTGGCGAATGGATTTCAACAGAAAACTCAAAAAGCACCTAAAAAAGAGATTGATAAAGCCCTTAAAATAAAAGCAGAATATGAAAACGAAAAATAATAATATTACAACACTTGCCAAGTTCAAAGACGAACAATATGGCAAGAGAGGCAGTGCAAAACGTGAAGAATTAGAAACAGGATATGAACAATTCAAGCTTGGTGCGATGATTCACGATGCAAGACTGGAAAAAGGTATGACACAAGAACAACTTGCAGAAAAATGCGGAACAACTAAATCATACATTTCACGCATAGAGAATAACGTTAAGGAGGTTCGAATTTCTACCTTACAAAAAATAGTTGAACTTGGATTTGGTGGGCAATTACACCTTTCAATCAAACTCTGACCGATAAATATTGTACAAGTTTGAATTCTTTATTTGCTATTCAAAATGAGGTTTTTAAGCTTCTTTCAGCAAGTATTCCGTCAATCGTTCCCTAAACGGCATAAAAAAGTCACCGTTCACTTCCATTTTTGTAGTGGAAGTGAACGATATAATAAAAACCTACTCCTTTCTCGACAACATCCAAAGTCCTGTAAAAGTAAGAAATCCATTGAGCATCAATTTCGAGAAGCCAAATTCGAAGTCGAAAGTTGCTTTGGTAAACTCTTCAATGGTATAAGTTAGAAATGGCGAAGCGATACAAACAAATGGTACAAATTTATCGGTCAATGGGCGTTTGAGGTATAATCCAAAGGCAAAAAGACCTAATAATGGACCATAAGTATAACCCGCAATACTAAACACGGCCGTAATAACTTCTTGACTATTTAAAGCCTTAAAAATAATGATTACGATGATAAAAACTACCGTAAAACCTATATGCACATAATGCTTGAGTGTTTGACGCTTCGCCTCTTCATACTTCTCAATATTCAAAAAATCTACGCAAAAAGAAGTTGTGAGTGCTGTCAATGCAGAGTCGGAACTTGCATAGGTTGCGGCAGTAATTCCGAGTAAAAATGTAACCGCTGCCAAAGTTCCAAACTGATTTCCGAGTGCCAACGAAGGATACAAATCATCGGTTTTTACAGGAATTGGTATACCCATCTTCTCAGAATAAATATATAAAAGTACGCCCAAACTCAAGAAAAGCAAATTTACGAAAACCAAAACTATATAAAACCAAAACATATTTTTTTGAGCTTCTCCGATGCTTTTGCAAGTCAAGTTTTTCTGCATTAAATCTTGGTCAAGTCCTGTCATAACGATGGCAATGAATGCTCCTGACAAGAAATCTTTTACAAAATGGTGCTTATTTGCCCAATCCCAGACAAAAATCTTAGAATATTGACTATCTCGCACCGTCGAAAATAAATCACCTACGCCTAAATTTAATGATTTTCCAATCAAATAAATGGTCAGCATGAGAGCAGTTAGCAAGAAAAATGTTTGGAGTGTATCAGTAATAATAATCGTTTTTACGCCACCTTTGAAAGTATAAACAAATATTAAAGCCATTGCAATTACAACGGTAATTTCAAACGGCACGCCAAGAGCATCAAAAATAGCTAACTGAAGTACTTGTACTGCCACATACATACGCACCGCCGAGCCAATAGTACGAGAAAGTAAAAAGAAAGCCGAGCCAGTTTTATATGACCAAAATCCAAAGCGTTTTTCGAGATAACCATAAATCGAAATCAGATTTAAACGATAATACAAGGGCATCAAAATCGTGGCAATTACCCAATAACCAACGGCATAGCCTAGCACCACTTGAAAATAAGAAAATTGGATTTTACCAACTGCACCTGGCACCGAAACGAACGTAACACCCGAAATTGATGTTCCAATCATACCAAAAGCTACTAAATACCAAGGAGATTGACGATTTGCCGTAAAAAAAGTGTTGGTATCTGCTCCTCGGGCAGTGTAAAACGAAATGGCGATGAGTACAACAAAATAAACAATCAGAATAGATAAGGCAATAATCGGGGTCATAAGTGTTTAGGTTTTTTTTAAATCTTGTTCAAATATCAAAACTTTTTTTTCGATAACAAAACTACTCTTTGGCAAGAATGAATTATATTAGCATAAAAAATAACAATTCAACAAGATTTTTTTGAACAAAGAGAATATTTAAATAACTTACTAACAGTATTTTACAAATATTAATTAAGCAAATTTCGTGCAAAAACTTAAAAAAATGACAACCTTACCAAGTCCAGAAATTGAGGTGATTGATGAGGCAGTCCAAGACATTGCCAGTATAAAATTATGGGAGCTGGTCGTTTTTAATGATGAAATTAATACTTTCGACCATGTAATTTCTACTTTGATAGATGTATGCCAGCATTCGCCGGAGCAAGCCGAACAATGTACGCTAATTATTCATTATAAAGGGAAATGTGGAGTGAGATCGGGCGATTTTGAAGAATTGGCTGGTTTGAGAAATGAAATTTGCCGTCGGGAGATTTCGGCGGAGATAATGTTGAAGTAGGCAATGGTCGATTAACTATCGACTAAAACATAAGAAAAAAACAAGTTACAAGTTTAGACTGGGGTTAGAATCCCTGCGTCTCCACAAAATACCCAAAATCGTTGTCCGTGGACTAATTAGAATGAACTTTCCTTCAAAACTTATCGAAGAAGCTGTTATTGAAATTTCAAAGTTGCCAGGGATCGGCAAAAAATCAGCTTTGAGGTTGGCTCTTCATTTGCTCAAAAGAGATGAAACTCAAACTCAGTCGTTGGCAGATGCACTTATAGCAATGCGAACAAAAACAACTTTTTGTCGCAAATGCCATAATATTTCGGATGCCGAACTTTGTCTAATTTGTACTTCACCTCGTAGAGATGTATCGGTGCTTTGTGTTGTAGAAGATACCCGTGATGTACTCGCAATCGAAAATACAGCACAATATCGTGGACTTTACCACATATTAGGCGGTATTATTTCGCCATTGGCAGGCATTGGGCCAAACGATTTGAACATTGAATCTCTGATAAAAAGAGTAGAACAAGACCTTGGTATTCATGAGATTATCCTGGCACTTAGTCCAACGATGGAAGGCGATACAACTGCTTTTTATTTACAAAAAAAACTCAAATCTTTTAATAAAAAAATCAGCACTATCGCCCGAGGAATTCCAATCGGCGGCGATTTAGAATATACTGACGAAGTAACGCTCGGTAGAAGTATTTTGAGTAGGATTGCTTATGAGTAAAATACCGAAAGGTGTTAAATTTTAGTTAAAGAAAACTTAAATCGTAGGCTATTGTTGATAAAACAGTAGATTTGTATATACCTTATATCTGAAAATCCAATGAACAGAAAAGATTTCATCACAGCCTTTATAGGAAGTACATTCGCCTTTAAATTGAGCGATACGTTTGCAAGTAAATCGCCTATTTTTGAGGGAATGTTTACTCTTGCTCCGCTACCTTATGCCAATGATGCCCTTGAACCGCACATTGATAAAATGACAATGGAGATTCACCACGACCGCCACCATAAGGCTTATGTTGACAACCTCAACAAAGCAATTGCTGGCACTGATATGGAAAAGTTGTCGATTAACCAATTGTTAAAAGACATTAGTAAATATCCAGTTGCGGTTAGAAATAATGGTGGTGGACACTGGAATCATACGTTTTTCTGGCAAATCATGTCGCCAAATGCAGGAGGCCGGGATGCCGCCCAAATGCCTTCAGGAAAATTAGCTGATGCCATTACTGCAAGTTTTGGTAGTTTCGATAATATGAAAGCCGAATTTGCTAAAGCTGCAACTACTCGTTTTGGTTCGGGTTGGGCTTGGCTAATTGTTACTTCCGATAAAAAATTAAAAATTGTTTCAACCGCCAATCAAGACAATCCGTTGATGGATATAGCTACCGACAAAGGAACGCCAGTTTTAGCTCTTGATGTGTGGGAACATGCTTATTACTTGAAATATCAAAACAAACGTGCCGATTATATTACTGCTTTCTGGAATGTTGTAAACTGGAAAAACGCAAGCGAGAATTTTGAAAAGGCAATGAAGTAATTTTTAGTAGATAAACCTGAGATGATGGATTTGAATGTAAAAGGGCTTATTTCTCTACGAAATAAGCCCTTTTAATTTGTCATAATATCTGTTAAGCAATCAAAAACAGGAAAATCAATGGGAAAGCGATTCCCGCAACTGCTAATTTCCAGCCTCTTGATTTAAAACTAAACTTACCTCTCGGAAACATCATTGCTCCAGTTGCAGCAATAAATATTAGCCCTAAAGCGAAAACATCTGAATAATAAATCCACCAAACCGAAGTATCTTTATGTAGTTGATTCATTTGACCAATGAAAGGTGTTTTCTTGAATGCAATAATTTCCCCATTCCCAGATTTGATGTTTATTTCCACATCGTGTTTTTCGTAGGAAATTTTCAATTCACCATTTTTGATAGAATGTCTGCGAAATTTATCTTTAAAACCCAAATTTTTGGTCAAATCTTTGATATAATCTTCGGTTAACTCTTTTTCATCTTGAGGTAATTGTAGGTTTATTGGCTTTATTTCTACCGTATATTTCTCGGGATGCCAAGTCTGACGATGATTTTGGAGAATTCCCGAAAGGGCAAATGATATAATGAGGCCAATAAAGAAATATCCAAAATCTCGGTGTAGGCTTCTGATGTCAAATTTCATAAAACAAATTTAAACTTAAATAAAAAGTTGTCGAAATTTATGTGGAATACCCGATATTACACTTTTGTTATTGTGCCTATTTTCGTCTAAAATTTGAATGAAATTGTTGTTGTCGCCATTCGAGGAGCAATTGGAGTAACTGTGTTATCATCATACACATAATAGCTAATTACATTTCCAATATTGGCGAGTTTGGCTCTAATTGTAAAAGCTTTGTAGGTGTAACCGACAGAGAAATCCATTTGTAGGAAACCTTCTACAGGTATAAGTTTTCTTGCTTTTTCGGCAGCAGTAATAGGGTTTAGTGGGCTTAGCCTTCCTCCAAATCTTTTTCCGATGTACGTAGTTAATAATCCAACCTCCAGACCTTTTAATAGCCTTGCATTTTCAAAAGTATAAAAAGCACTGGCATTTGCTGTGTGGGTAGGAACAAATCTTAACCTTGTTCCTACAGCATATATATTACTTTTTGTATATTTTGCTTCATTAAAGCTATAACCAGCCATTAATTTTAATGCTTTAAAATATCCTGTAATATCTAATTCTATTCCTTTACTTTGGTAGCTACCCGCCAATTCTTTAATATTGGTATTGGTATTGCCGTTACTCAAATCAGTTTGTGCCAAATTAGAATAATCTATCATATAGCCCGTAATATTTGCGGTAAGTTGTTTATTAAAAAACTCATTCTTTAAGCCTAATTCATATTGATTAATGGTAGAAGTTGGTAAATTTATTAAATTAATATCCGTCCCAGTGTTTAATGCAAACGAATTAGTATAGCTCAGGAACACAGCATTGTGTGTTGTTGGTTGATATGTTAGCCCAATTTTAGGAGAAAATGCCGTATCGAAATTTTTCGTTTCTACATTTTTTTTTGTTGAATAAGTATATGTATTTGTGATATTTTCAAGATAGCTGAAACGTAATCCTGTTAATAATTTTAATTTTGAATTTATTTCTACAAAATCCTGAACGTAAATGCCAGCCCTATTAATTTTAGTTTCTTGGTTGGTATTTTCGGTCATCAAAGGCACAACTGTTGAGGCATAAATATCGTTTTTGCTTATTATTTTTTGGGGGTCATAAATATTTATTTTATCGTAGTTTATAATATTATTAAAAGCTATTGTTTCAGTATTGCCAATATCCGAATCGGTACCAATTAATAGTAAATGTTTAACATTCCCTGTTTTAAACTCACCAGTTAAATCAATTTGCCCAAGCCCATAAGATTGTTTGGTATCCATTTTCTGAACTCCTCGTTTCCAATCACCATTTGCCTCAACCAAATTTGTACTATTTGGTCTTAAACTTGAGAGTAAATTTGTTGTAAAACCTTGGTATGAAACAATACTTTTCAATTGCCATTTTTCGTTAAATTTATGGTTAAATGTAGTCGTAAAACTTTCCTGCTTAGTTTTGAAATTGCCCCAATCGAAACCTAAAAAGGAGTTTCTTGGTAATTTTATAACATCATAATTAATGGTTGTCATTCCAAAGTCTGGCGTACGGTTATCCTTCAAATAATCACCCTCAAGTAGTAAAGAACTCTTTTTGTTTAAAAGAATCAATACTGATGGATTAATGTAAAATCTTTCACTGCTCACATTATCACGAAAACTGTTGCCTTTTTCATAAGTACTAACAAGCCTGTATGCTACATTACTACTGTTGTTTATACTTCCATAAACATCAATTGTTGGTTTAATAAAATTATATTCCGAAAGTTTCAGACTTACTTCGCCACCTTGTGAAAATTTTGGTTTTTTGGTCACCAAGTTCAGAATTCCGCCTGCACCAACATTGCCAAATAACAATGCCGAACTACCTTTCATAATTTCAATACTTGATAACGAACTTGCTTCGGGCATCAAAGTCCCATTAAACCTTACACCGTTTTTAAATGTATTGCTACTTCCAAAAACAAAACCTCTTGCACCAAATTCTTCTTGATTATTTCCAGAAGCATTACTATTTCCAGAAACATAAACACCATTGGCATTTTTGATAGCATCCGACAAACGTAAAATTTGTTGTTGTGTTATTGTTTCTTGGGCAATTACGGCAACACTTTGAGGTAAATCCATTGATTTTATAGGCATTTTTCCAACAGAAAGTACTCTTTCATTAGGATATACATCACCTCTTACTACGATTTCTTTTAGCAATTCGCTATTTTCAAATAGCTCCAAACTAATGTCTGTCGTTTTATCCGCTTCGATTTTAATCTTCCTTTCTAAAGTTTTGAATCCTACAAACGAGGCAATCAAAGTATAAGTATTTGGAGTAACATTATTGATTACAAACTCTCCTTTCTCATCGGTTGTTGCTCCTTTATTAAGTTCTTTCAATTGAATTGAAACAAATTCGGCAGGTTTGCCTTCGCCATTGCTTACCGAGCCTTTCAGTTGGCCATTTTGTCCGAATCCTAAGCTGCTTATTAGCATCAGCAAAATAAAAGGTAAATTTTTCATATAAATTTCTTTAGTTTATTGTTCTTAATTAGACTTATTATAAATAACGATACAAAGGTAAGTTTGGATTTCTAAAATGCAAATTTTATTTAGACTAATTTTAAATAACGTTTTCTGAATGGTACTTTTCCATAAAATAATACCATTTTTCACTATATTTGCCTTAGAATAATGCTTTCGCTAACCGACTAATATGAGTGAAGAAAAACCAAAATACGACCCTATTCAACAAAAAGAGGTAATTGATGATATGTTTGAGACTTGGTTTCTCGAATATGCTTCTTATGTAATTCTTGAACGTGCCGTGCCTGCCATTGAAGATGGACTCAAACCTGTGCAACGCCGTATTATGCACGCCCTTAAAGAAATGGACGATGGGCGATTCAATAAAGTTGCTAATGTTATTGGTTCGAGTATGCAATATCACCCACACGGCGATGCCTCTATTGGTGATGCTATTGTGTCGATGGGGCAAAAGAACTTATTGCTCGATACCCAAGGAAACTGGGGCGATGTGCGTACCGGCGATGGTGCGGCGGCCCCTCGTTATATTGAGGTTCGCCTCTCCAAATTTGCTAATGATGTACTTTTCAATGAAGACACCACCGAATGGCAAATGTCGTATGACGGTCGCAAGCGTGAGCCTGTCAATTTGCCTTCCAAGTTCCCTTTGTTGTTGGCTCAGGGTGTAGAGGGAATTGCCGTTGGACTTTCGACAAAAGTAATGCCGCATAATTTTATAGAACTGTGCGAAGCGTCAATAGCTTGTTTGAAAAAAGAGCCTTTCCAGCTTTTTCCTGACTTCTTAACGGGCGGAATGGTTGATGTGGCTACATATAATGATGGTGCAAGAGGTGGGAAAATAAAAGTTCGGGCCAAAATCGCCGAACTCGACAAAAAAACACTTGAAATTCAAGAGATTCCATTTAGCACCACAACCGCCACACTCATTGATTCAATTATAAAAGCAAATGATGCAGGAAAAATAAAAATCAAAAAAGTAGAGGACAATACTGCTAAAAATGTTTCGATTATTATTCATTTAGCACCCAATACTTCGCCCGATATTACAATTGATGCTCTCTATGCTTTTACAGAATGTGAAAACTCCATTTCACCCAATGCTTGTATTATTATTGACAACAAGCCTCATTTTATTGCGGTCAGTGATATTTTAAGGCAATGCACCGAACAAACTCAACATTTATTGCAACGTGAACTCGAAATTAGAAAGCATGAATTGAAAGAGAAGGTGCTTTATAGCTCTTTGGAGAAGATATTTATAGAAAAGAAAATCTATCGAGATATTGAAGAATGTATAACTTTCGAGGCAGTTATTGCAACAGTTGATAAAGGTTTAGAGCCTTTCAAGAAAGATTTTTATCGAGAAATCATCGAAGAAGACATCTTACGATTGTTAGAAATTAAAATTAAACGTATTTCAAAATTCGACTCTTTTAAAGCAGATGAATTGATGAAACGCTTGCTTGATGAACTGGTAGAAGTTGAAGATAATTTGGCTAACATTGTGCGTTATACCATTGCTTTCTACAAAGATTTACTCAAAAAATACGGTAAAGGACGTGAACGGAAAACCGAAATCAGACATTTTGGAGCGGTACAAGCAACAGTTGTGGCTGCCAATAACCAAAAATTATACGTTGACCGTGAAAATGGTTTCGTTGGCTACGGTTTGAAAAAAAGTGACTCTGTTGAATACATCATGGATTGTTCGGATATTGATGAAGTCATTGCTTTTAAGCGAGATGGAAAATATGTCATAACGAAAATTCAGGAAAAAGGTTTTGTTGG
>NZ_JAYWCU010000077.1:0-5014 GCF_043780375.1 Emticicia sp.
TCACGTTGATTGCATTAAAAAGTACAATTTTTAAATTTAAAAATTAGAATAGTACAATTTAGTGTGTATTTTTTTTGATTCAAAAATTATATACTACGACTATTTGATATTTTTTGCAAAAATTAGCTCAATATTCACTAAAACCTATTTTTTAGACATTTGAAATAGTTTGATTTAACGAAAATATTTCAAAATTGTACTTTTTCAATCTATTTTGTTGTACTTTTTTATGCAATCAACGTGAGATTTATAGGAAATATAGCGGCATTAGAAATATAAGACAATATTGTTGTCAGTTATATCTCGACAAACTTAACCAAAATTTAACATAAACTGTGCCAGCACTTTAGAAATTAGACAGAAATAGGAAAAATTAAGCCAATGAATTATTACCTGAATAAAGTATTGAATTAATATTTTTTTAATTGGGTGGGCATCATAACCAAAAGGCATTTGTCTTTATATTTTAGCAGAGAAAAACTTTTATAAACAGATTTTAGGCTGTGCGGAAAGGATTTAGTGTTAGGCAAAGTCTTGTGCGGTTGGTTGGTGGGATTTTAGATTCCTTATACTCGGTTGCATAAAATGCAACATCACGCATCAAAAATACCGTCCATTCTCCTCATAATGCCTATTTTGCTTACGATTATGGACAAAATCTGTCCCCGCCCCAAGAAGAAAAATTCTTCCCAAAATCTTTAAAAAGAAGCCCAAAAGATAGAATCCTAAAGTTATTCCTGCTAACATTAGGCAGAATAAAACACCCAAAATTAAAAACAAAATTTTGAAAATAGCTTTGGTTAGTTGCGTTTTAAATTCCTCTTTGGTAGGAGTTTGCTCTTTTACAATTTTAAACATAAAATTCATTAATTGACTTATCAATGATTGTTTTTCTTGATTTTTCATTTTCTTAATTTCGAGTTTTTGGCAATTCACTTGCCAAAATCATTTTACATTCATATTTAATTTTCTCGGCAATGATACATACATCAATATTTTGATTAAATGCAGGTATTTTCCTGTCAGATGTATGAAATCTGCCTTGCTTGTCATAATCTCCATTAGTGCCGTTTGGTGTTGAAAAAACATTTCTTTCTACCTCCAAATGAAATGTTGGGTGCTTGGTTTCTTCACAAATGCCGACCATTTCACCGACTTTAAATTGCATGATTTGGTTAGGCAAAATTACTTCCGTTTGTGCTTCCGAAAAGTTATATCCCTCATTATTGCTACCGCCTTTTACGCCAGTATTGGTACTCATACTTTCCGACCGTTTGACATCCTTTTCTTTGCCAATCGTAGCAGAGACCCGCTTGGCAGTTTCTAAATTGGCAATTTTTAGGTAAATCTGATAATTCAAATTGCCTATTAATGAATCAGAGACAGGTTTTGAATAAATGCTTTCAAACTGCAAAATATCTTGTGTCACGATATTAAACGAAACCTTATTACTTCGTGCTGTGGCAGGAATATCGGCAATGTTCGGAATAAAAATCTGTGCCGCTTCGTCCATCAAAGCAAAACTATGGTGCTTGCCTTGTTGATTCATGGTTTTCAAAGCCACCGTAAAAATCAAAGATATAATAGGCGATAAAGCTGCGGCAATGTCGGGGGCAGTTCCTACGCAAATAACTTTCGGATTAGCCTTTTCATTGACATCAATTGTGGTATCATCGCCCGACAATACATACATGTATTCAGGAATGTTCATTGTTCCAAAAGGCATTTGTAAACTGGCAATTACCCCTGCCAATTGATTACCTGCTTTAGATTCTATGGCTGTAATAATGCTCCGAATAAGTCCTGCACATTCATCATCTTCTCGGAGTTTTTTTATCAAAATTTCGTAAGAATCGCCCACAATTAGATTAACTACGTGCGGAAAAGTACAATATTGCGGATAATGCTTTTTCAAAAACCAGATGATAGCCGTCAGTAATGTAATAGCAGAAGGGGTAAAAAACTTATCATTATAATTCTGCCCTTTTTGCAAACTATTTATGATGGCTTCGGCAAATTCTTTGGCATAAATCTGATTTTTAATGTATTTCGGATTCAATGGATTGATACGATGCGAACGAGCAATGTCCGTAAAATTAATGATATAAAATTGGGTCGAATTTTCAATCAATTCATGCTTTTTGCCTTGCAAACTCAAAACTTCTTTTCTGCCAAAATGCAAATGTGCGATATTGGAAAGCGTCGGAAATTTAAAATCAAACAAAATTCCTGCATAACCTTTGAAGGCATACTGCTCGATGCAAGGCTCTACAAACGAAACTGTTTTTCCTGCACCATTGGCGGCTATGCCCAAAATACCACGAAAAGTATTGACAATATTTAGCCATTTTTCCTTTGAACCATCATGACTTTTTCCTTTAATATTAATTGAATATTGGTTGAAAATGATGGTATCATCGGTTTGGATTTGCACTTTCTTATTAGCTTGTTTTTCTGTAAAAAAGCTAAAAGATAGCCCTAAAAAGGTTAAAATGATGTATAAAGATAACGAAATTAAGGGAGAAATGCCCATCAAATTGATAGAAAAAAGGGCAAAAAAAGCAACAAAAATATAGCTAAAAATAAGCCATTGTTTCTGCCGAAAAGTAAAAGTATCGGGCGAATTTTCTTTTTTATAAAACCTATTAATGAGTGATTCTTCCTTGTTATAAAGCAACATTGGGAGCGAAATAAATGCGATAAATCTAAACAAAAAACCAAATTTGAGGTATTGTAAAATCACCCAATTGGGTATAGTTTCGTAATTTGCTATTACAAACCATTCTCCAAAAACAATTGCCACCAAAACAATTGCCATGAGGTAAAATAGAATCTTGTACTTTTTCATTTTCTTATTTTTTTATAATTATTAATGAAAATTTGTTTTTAAATTGAAATGTCATTATCAGTTGATTTTTGAATATTTTGAAGCCTTTTTCTTAAATGATTACCAGCTTTGCGAAATGTTCCATTCAACTCTTTTCCTTCGGTTTCTGCTAATTCTGCTCCTTTGAAAAAATGAAAACCTTGCTTGAAACTACCGACCAAATCAAACGAATTTCCCTTTTCTTGCTCCATATTTTGGCTTCTTTCATCAGGATTTGAATTACCTAATCGCTCCCATTGCTCTGAATTTAGCCCATTTTTACCGCCCACTTTTTTGAGTTCTTTACCAATTTCTTTCAAGTTTTTTCTAAAATCTTGGCTATAATCTTGTGCAACTGCCATGCTTCTAATTTTAATACAATCAGCATCAGGCAAGCCATATTTTTGCTCAAAAGTTGTCAAAGTCCTTTCAACGCTCATTACTTTATTCCAGGCTTCTTTGCTTTGATTGGTAAATGATTTTTTCGGTGAATCATAGCCAAATTGGGTATCAAATGTTTGTTGATTCTTTTCGCTCCAAGCAATAATGGAGAATCTGAGCTTGTCTTTTGTACGTGGATTCAAGGTTATTTTCATTGACTTATCCCGTGCCGAAACCGTAATATGGATGTGCGTTTGCAAACCTTCTTTTCGCTCTCCTTGCTTTTTCTCACCACTTTTTACTTCATCTGCATCGCCTTTAAAAGTTCGGTCATATTCAATATTGGCAAACCAAACCAAGTCTTTTTCAGATAGTTTTTTCAAACTCCCATCTTTGGCTTTTAGCACAAAGTTTTGAGTATAATTTTCCATACATTCTGCTGTAAATGCCCGTAGCTTTTGAGGGTCATTTTTAATATGTTCCAACTCAGCTTGCGATGGACTCAGCACCAAAGAGTAAAATTTATCATCATCAGCGGTCAAACCTTTGACATTAGTATCAATACTTTTGACCATTTCATCTTTCGTGAAATGACCGTCATTATTGAAGAAAACTTTGCCATGTGGAGTCTTTACCAAGTCTAATTCTTTCTCCAAATAATTGCCCAAACGGGCTGAACTACCTTTGTTGTTAAAGGCAATCCGACCATCTTTTTCAGGGTTGATTACTTTGGAATACATTTTATTTGTTGTTCAAATGCTCAATATATTCGATACCTTTTTGCTGTAATAAGTTTTCTAATTTGGGTCGTTCTGACTTTTCAACTTCCAATATTTCAAACAAGATATGTACTAAACCCATCAAAGTTCCTTGTGTTTCTAAGGCTGTTTCTTCTACGGTTTGGGTGTCAAATTCTACGCCTTTTTTGAGTAATGATATTTCATTTTTCAAAGCAATAATATCTTGCTGAAAAGGTCTAATCAACTTATTTTCTTGGGTTACGATGAAACCTAAAATATGATTTCTTAGGCGATTAATTGCCGTAGCAATCGAATCATCTTGGTAGTATCTGGGGTCGAATTTGTACTTGATGAAATGTAATAAAGCTGCTTCGGCAAAGACTTTTAAGGTTAGTTTTTCAGGTGTTTTAATTGTTTTATCTGCCTTATGTATCTGCCCTTTGATGGTTATTTGATGCTCCGTCAAACTTGTTTTTTCATAATTTTCAAATAAAAAATTCAGTTCGGCAACAGCAATAGTGGCTTTCGCCAAAATTCCCTTAGAAATTGAAATGGTGGTTCTTTCAATAATTTTTGCTTGTATTTTGGGCTTTGCATTCATAATTATGAGTTAATAAGCTAATAATCAGTTGTTTAGTATTTAATTGCATTCTTTAAAAATAGCTATGCTATTGATAATCAAAGGTTTAGCTCTGCTAAAAACCTCCCTCTTGCTACGCTTAACTACGACTAAAATAACGAAAAGAAATTGCATATATTTCATATAAAAATATTATATTATTTGTTAATGAAAATATATTTGTACTTTTACTATACTCAAATACTCATTTACTCAAATCGTATTTTACTCAAACGCTCAATTACAATTTTACTCAAATACTCATTTACTCAATTACTCAAATCGTATTTTACTCAAAACTCAAAAGAAATGAACACAAAAATCATTGCAGTTGGCAACCAAAAAGGTGGTGTCGGAAAATCATCAGCTATTTATTGGTTAGCCAGTACATTAAGCATTCACTATGGC
>NZ_JAYWCU010000078.1:0-4726 GCF_043780375.1 Emticicia sp.
GGCATGACTGTTTTTGAAGGGTTTTCTACAGGAGGTTAATCATGAATCCAGAACAAGAAAGACTTGATATAAATGCTCAAAAAGATGTTCCACTCGAAACATGGGGGTCATATCTTTCAGAACGACAATGGGCAACTGTAAGAGAAGATTACAGCGAAAATGGAGATGCTTGGGCATATTTCCCGCATGACCATGCTCGTTCTCGTGCTTATCGCTGGGGAGAAGATGGTTTGGGAGGAATTTCGGATAGTCGTCAAAATCTGTGTTTTGCTTTAGCCCTTTGGAATGGGAAGGATGAAATTTTGAAAGAGCGGCTTTTTGGTCTTACTAATGCCGAAGGAAATCATGGCGAAGATGTGAAGGAGTTGTATTATTATTTGGATAATACGCCTACACATTCTTACATGAAGTATTTGTACAAATATCCACAAGCCGCTTTTCCTTACAAAGAATTGATTGAGGTTAATCGGTATCGTTCCAAACAAGATCCAGAATATGAATTGTTGGATACGGGGATTTTTGCAAACAATAATTATTTTGATGTTTATATTGAATATGCAAAAAATAATTCAAACGATATTTGTATAAATATCGAAATATGTAATCGCAGTAGTAATGCTGCTGAAATTACGGTACTACCTACGCTTTGGTTTCGTAATCGTTGGTCTGCTGGAGATATGGTTGAAAAACCACAAATTAAGGCTATTTCGGAAAATTGTGTTTTGACTAAACACGAAAACTTGGGTGAAAATTATTTCTATTTTCAGCAAGCAAACGGAACTCTTTTTACAGAAAATGAGACAAATACGGCAAAGATTTTTGGTAAATCCAATAAATCAATTTTTGTGAAAGATGCTTTTCATGAAGCTATTTGTAAAGAAAATAAAGAACTGTATAATGCGTTGACTATCAATAAAATAGGGACAAAGTTTTCGCCTGTTTATCAGCTTTCTATTGATGGAAATTCTTCTAAAAAACTCACATTTCGACTAACCAATCAAGCCAACGACAATCCATTTGGAGAAGCATTTGCCAAGGTTTTCTATGACCGAAAGGAAGAAGCTGATACATTTTATGCTCGGTATTTTTCAAGCAATATGTTGGAAGATGTAATAAATATTCAACGTCAGGCATTTGCTGGTTTGTTGTGGAGTAAACAATATTATTGCTATGATATTGAACGGTGGCTTGAGGGTGACCCAAAACAAATTTCTCCGCCTAATGAGCGTAATCTCGGTAGAAATATTACTTGGAAACATCTGAAAAACGAAGATATTATTTCGATGCCCGACAAGTGGGAATACCCCTGGTATGCAGCTTGGGATTTAGCCTTTCATTGTGTGCCAATGGCCATGATTGACCCAGAATTTGCCAAACATCAATTGATTTTGATTATGCGTGAGTGGTATATGAGTCCAGATGGACAAATTCCTGCCTATGAATGGAATTTTTCGGATGTAAATCCACCTGTGCATGCTTGGGCGGCATTGTCGGTTTATCGCATCGAAAAAGCGATTCATGGCAAGGCTGATATTGTTTTTTTGAAGCGTGTTTTTCAAAAATTACTAATAAATTTTACATGGTGGGCAAATCGTGAAGACGAAAACGGCAACAATGTATTTAGTGGTGGATTTTTGGGTTTAGATAATATTGGTGTCATTGACCGCAGTAATCTTCCTACAAATGCACGTTTAGAGCAAGTAGATGCCACCGCTTGGATGGCAATGTACGCTCTCAATATGATGGATATTGCCTTAGAAATTGCAATGATTGACCAAAGTTTTGAGGATGTGGCAACCAAATTTTACGAGCATTTTATCTTAATAGCCGAATCGCTCAATGAGGCTTTGTGGAACGATGAAGATAATTTTTTCTATGATTTGCTTAATATGCACAATGGTTCTTCAATCCACATGAAAGTTCGCTCGGTGGTGGGTTTGAGTGTGCTTTTCGCAGTTTCTGTCATTGATCAAAAGAAAATTGAACACCTTCCAGACTTTATTAAAAGAATGAATTATGTAAAAAAATATCGTCTAAAAGCCAATAAGTTTTTACCAAACGAGCAAATTACTGAGGGAGGAAATATTTTGCTTTCGTTGGTTAGTAAAGGAAAACTGACAAAATTGTTGCAAGCAATGCTTGATGAAAATGAATTTTTATCAGTAGGAGGAATTCGAGCTGTTTCTAAATTTCATCAAAATTATCCTTATTTTGTTGATATTCAAGGAATTGAACATGGTATTGGCTATGTACCTGGAGATTCAGATTCAGGAATGTTTGGCGGAAATTCAAATTGGCGTGGACCAGTTTGGACACCTATTAACTATCTTATTATCAAGTCATTAAAAAAATATCATCAATTTTATGGTGATACTTTTAATGTAGAATTTCCAACGGGGTCGGACAAATTTTTAAATTTAGAAGGCGTTTCTGATGCTTTGGCAAAGAGAATTATTGGTATTTTTGAAAGAAATGATGATGGTAATAGACTTGTTCATGGAAACCACCAAGATTTTTATCGTAAAGAGGAAAATAAAGATTTATTGCTTTTTTACGAATATTTTCATGGCGATACAGCTGATGGCATTGGAGCTTCACATCAAACAGGTTGGACGGCAGTTGTTGCCGAATTGATTAATGATGATGCCTGGGAATGGGAGTAAACGCCTTAATTTTCAAAAATATGTTTTAAACAAAAATAACCTCACCAATTCGATGAGGTTATTTTGTGTTTATAGGCTTACTCTATTATCTCGATTTTGTTTTAGTGATTTTGTATGGTAGGCAAATATCTACTTTGCAAGCACAAACATGCTTCATTAATTCAACAGTAACATCTTTGAAACAATCATTATTATTATAAACTCGGATAGTGTATATTTGAGAATTTCCACTTGGATTTGGCAAGCTGTTTGACAAAATTCCACTTGGAGGAATAGTAGTTGCAATGGTAGGAGTTGCAGTACCCGCATTGAATGTTCCACCTGCTGAATATTGGTATTTTATACCATTTACTATATTCGAGATAGTAATTTTTCCATCAATATTTGTTGTGCCACCCGTACAAGTTAAGGGTATAACTGTTGCTTTGAATGTTGGTTTAACTGTATCTGCTACTGTAATAACTGCCGTTGCAGTTCCCAAACAAGCATTGATGTTTTTAACAGTTATTGTATAAATTCCCCCATTTAAGTTTGCAAAGCTGCCAGATGCTTGGAAGTTCGTGCCATCAATCGAATATTGATAAGTTGGCGTGCCGCCCGAAGCCAACGCTGTAACTGTACCTTTTGGTGTAGTACAATCAATCATTGTACCGGTTGCTGTTACTATAATTTTCGTGGGCTGTGTCAGTGTAGTAGTGACGGTATTGGTACAATTATTTCCGTCAATTGTTGAAACTGTATATGTACCTGCCGTCAAGCTGCTGAAAATATTACTTGGTGAAGGAGTGTTACCATTGATTAAAAACTGATAAGTAGGTATTCCTCCCGTTGCAGTGGCTATGATTTGACCATCATTGCCACTGTTACATTTTATATTTGTTGATACAAGACTAATGCTTAAAGGATTAATAGGCTCTTTTACGGTAACATTTACAGAAGCTGTACAACCACCCGCATCTTTAATTGTAACTGAATAAGAACCAGTAACAAGATTACCAAATACATTGTTAGATTGGAAGGAACCGCTATTCAATTTGAACTGATATGGTGGAATTCCGTCGAAACCTTTTACGGTAATCGTCCCGCTATTTCCTCCTTTGCAAAGTATATCGGTAATATCAACTTGTGCTGTTACGGCATTGAATTTTACAATCACAATAGAGGCACTTGCTTTACAACCATTTGCTGCTGTAACTTCTACCGAATAAGTACCGGCATCGCCAACTGTTAAATTTGAGAGTGTGGTTCCGTTACTCCATAAATAAGTGTATGTGCCTGCTGGTGAAAAAGTTGCAGTTAAAACAGCTTGCGTTTTTGTACAAGTTAGCGTATCGACGGTTGACACAATTGAAACATTTGGTATGTCTCTATCAGTAGTAACTACAGTTGTGGCTGTCGCTGTACAACCGTTTGCCGAAGTCACCGTTACAGTATAAGTACCAGCGACAGATATATTTACTGAGGCATTTGAACCCAAACTATTTGACCAATTATAACTTTCACCTCCGCTTGCTGTTCTTGTTACACTTGAATTAGTACAAGTTAAGTTATTAGTATTAGTGATAGCTATTGATGGAAGCGTTTTATCAACCGTTACAACGACTGCATCGGTAGCAGTGCAACCAGAAGCATTTGTTAC
This sequence comes from Emticicia sp., assembly GCF_043780375.1. Lineage (GTDB taxonomy): Bacteria > Bacteroidota > Bacteroidia > Cytophagales > Spirosomataceae > Emticicia. The sequence continues at coordinate 4,303 of NZ_JAYWCU010000078.1, forward strand.
TGTCAAAGTATAAGTAGTTGTTACACTTGGATTTGCCGTAATGATAGAAGCATTTGTACTACTCAATCCAGTACTTGGCGACCAACTGTAATTTGCATTTGGAATTACCGCATCAGAGCCGATAGTCGTTGAAATGGTTATGCAATTCAAATTTTTGTCAATACCCGCTTCAGCTATTGGTGTGTTTTTATCAACCGTTACAACGACTTCATCAGTCGCAGTACAACCAGAGGTATTATCGGTTAGTGTCAAAGTATAAGTTGTGGTAACACTTGGATTTGCTGTTGGAATAGATACCGTCGAACTACTCAATCCCGAACTTGGTGACCAGCTATAAGTAGCATTTGGAATTACCGCATCAGAGCCGATAGTTGTTGAAAAGGATGTACAATTCAAATTTTTGTCAATGCCGGCTTCTGCTATG
>NZ_JAYWCU010000079.1:0-4979 GCF_043780375.1 Emticicia sp.
ACTATTTGTAGTGGTGGTACTACTTCTTTGACCGCAACAGTATCCAATGGAACGGGTACAACAAGCTATCAATGGCAATCCTCGACTGATAATGTTACACTTACGAATATATCGGGAGCAACGTCATCGACTTATGCATCGGGAGTTTTAACAGCAACCACCTATTATAGATTAGTTGCTACGCAAACAGGTTCTGGTTGTGGAACTGCGACTTCAGGCGTATCGACAATCACAGTTAATGCATTACCCTCTGCTCCAACTGCTACGGGTGCAACTCGTTGTGGAACAGGAACAGTTACTCTGTCGGCAAGTGGTTGTGCAGGAACTTATAACTGGTATGCTTCTTCAACTGGAGGAGCAAGTTTATCAGCAAATGCCACCTATACCACTCCAAGTATTTCCACCACCACTACGTACTATGTAGATTGCACAGTTAATGCTTGTGTAAGTACAACCAGAGACCCCGCTATTGCCACTGTCAATGCAATTCCGGCTGCACCAACAACTACTCCTGGAAATCGTTGCGGACCAGGAACAGTTGTACTTTCAAATAACTGTGCTGGTATAAGTAATTGGTTTTCAGCTTTAACAGGCGGCACGAGTCTCGGAACTGGAACAACTTTTACAACACCAAGCATTACATCAAATACTACTTATTATGCTGATTGTTCTTTAAATGGTTGTTTAAGCACATCAAGATCCTCAGCATTAGCTACAGTTTTGACTCCACCAACAGCTACGGCATCAAACTCAGGCGTACATTGTTTAGGAACAACTTTCAAATTGATTGGAGGCGGAAATGGTGTGAGTTTTTCTTGGAGCGGACCTGATAGTTTTACAAGTACGAGTCAATCTCCATTGGTGCCGAGTGCATCCGCAGCCATGGCAGGTGTTTATACTATTACTGTAATCGCCTCGAATGGTTGTACAACAACGGAAACTACAAACTTGGTTATTAATACAAATTGTAATAGTATTTGTACCAGTGTTGTACAACTTGTACCTACCAACCCGACTGGTTGTAGTGCAACTGATGGTAGTATTTTTGTAACAGAACATTCGGGTGGGCCATTTTATGAAAATAGTATTGATGGAATTACTTGGTACAACTCAGAAAAAACTTATTCTAATTTAGGCGTTGGTTATTATACTATTTTTATTAGAGATAAAACCTCCCAGATAATCTGTAGAACTGTTTCTGTAACACTTACTGCAATAACAACTGCGTATTATACAGGTGAAACGGTAACAAATGCCACATCTTGTACAGGTACTAATGGGAGTATTGTATTGCAGGGGGTTGTAGGCACTGATAAAGTTTCTTGGATTTCGTCAACTAACAGAACCTACGTAGCAGTTTCGACATTATCACCAACCAATACTATTTCAAATTTAGCAGCGGGTCAATATTATGTGATTGTTACACGGGGGGGGAATCCTCTTTTTTGTTATAGTGAAAGAATGGTAACTATTCCTAATTCAGGAACACCTTGTACAGCTGGTCTTTGTACTGCAAGTGGAAGTTCAAATTTATTTCCTAATGGGGATTTTGGTTCGGGTAGTAGTAAAATAGGTACTCCTTTGTTATCCAGCGAAACACAATATAGTTTTGCTCCGATGAATTGTGTTTCACCAAATGATGGTAATTACACCATTACTAATACGACTGATTGTAATGGAGCAACTGCTGGCGGTAATATATTTGGTACTTGGGATATTCTCACACAAGACCATACTATTGGTGATACTGATGGGTATATGATGATTGTAAATGCCTCATTTAATCCGGATATTGTAATCGAAAAAACTATTACTAATTTATGTCCTAACACAAAATATGAGTACAGCGTATGGATATACAATCTTTGCCCACCAACAAATACTTCAGGATGCCCCAATAAACCAAATTTAACTTTTTTGATTGATGGTGTTGGTAAATATAATACTGGAACTTTAAATACCTCAGGCTGGCAACAGGTTGGTTTTACTTTTAGTACTGGTAACTCTACTACCTCGACATTTAGTATAAGAAACAATACCCTTGGTGGTGTAGGAAATGACTGGGTAATTGATGACATATCTATTACGCAATGTTTACCAACTATTAACCAAAGTGCAAGTGCATTAAAGTGTATCGGCACAACAGCACAAACTGTTTCAGCTACTGTTACAGATATCAACCAACAATATCAGTATTATAAATGGCAAGAAAGTACGGATAATGGCTCTACTTGGGCGGATTTAACAAGTGCAACTTTAGCATCTTTTTCATCTAACACTTATACAGTATCTTATAACCTTCCAAGCCCAATCACATTGGCATTGAATGGTAGAAAATATAGAATTATTGTTGGTACTTCTACTACTAACTTGGCTAATTCTTCATGTTCGTTCCTAAGTACCGGAACAACAATTATCGTCCCAACAATAGTAGTTACAACATCTACTACTCAAACTATTTGTTTGGGAAGTAGTGCATCAATTACAGCGAATGCAACAGGTGGAACTTCTCCATATACATATACTTGGAATAATGGAGTTGGTACAGGTTCTCCCAAATCTGTTAGTCCTTCTTCAACCACCACTTATACTGTAACTGTTACCGATGCAAATGCTTGTTCAGCTACGGCTACAACTCAAGTAATAGTTAATGTCATTCCATCTGCACCGACCTCGACTGGAAATAGTCGTTGTGGCACAGGCACGATTTTATTAAGTGCCAGTGGCTGTGCAGGAGGGACAATCTCGTGGTACGGAGCCTTGACAGGCGGTTCTGCTTTAACCACCGGAGCAAGTTATACAACACCAAGTATTTCGGTAAGCACGACTTACTATTTAGAATGTAGCACGAATGGTTGTGTCAGTGCACGAGCATCAGTTGCTGCTACTGTTTATTCAATTCCTTCTGCTCCAACCATAACAGATGGAAGTAATTGTGGAACGGGTACAATAATACTTTCGGCAAGTGGCTGTCCTGGTGGAACGATTCAATGGTATGCCTCTCAAACAGGAACAACTGCATTAGCATCAGGAACGAGTTTTACTTTAACTTCTTTAACAAGTAGTACGGTTTATTTTGCTTCATGTACCGATGCAAATACTTGCGTAAGCACTACTCGAAACTATGGAGTGGCAACTATTAACCCAATTCCACAAGCTGAACTGACAAGTATAAATCCAACTTGCTTGGGTATGCAGTCGGTTAGTAACGGTAAGTTATTGCTCAATAAATTTGAAGGAATCGACTCGTTTTCGTATAACATTGGCTCAACTTATAACTCAGGTTCGGCAACGGCTTTTGCGGTGATTCCAGCAAACGGAGAGATTTTAACAGGAATAGCCGACCCAAGTACAAGTGTAAGTTATACAGTGAGAATTAAAAATATTGAAAATTGTACGATTGATAGAACAGTAACGATAGCCAAGCAATGTGGTGTTTGCCCCGTCAGTTATTGTGAACCGCCATCCAATATAGTGAAGACAAAATAATGAGTAGTACAAACCAAAAAAAGAATTATTTCTCAATAATTCTTTTTTTGGCATAAAGATTGTATAAGAGAGTTATTGAATGATAATGCTGCTTCCTGATAAAAATTTTTAATGTATAAGAAAAAGTAATGACTCTGTTAATGAAAAATTACCCATCTCTTGGAGACCTATTCTCGAATAGCAGCATACAAAATAGTATTGCGGTTATTCCTTTTTTATTTACGGTAATCTCTAAATTTTTTTCTTTAAGAAATATTATGAATATTCAATACAATAGTAATCAGTCGATAAAGATGAATTCTGAAAACCATAGTGCACAAACATACCAACCCATATACAATTACGAAGTTAAATTTAGAAATCATGAGGATATGTATACGCAATCCGATTTTAGAAAGAGAATTTAGTAAAAAAGTAGCCGTTTTTTTATTACCACTTTTGTTACTAAATATACAAAATGTCTTTGCCCAATCTATCCCTTGTGCCAGTCCAATTGTATATTTTCTTTCTACTGAAAATGTGAGTAGTGCCGCAGTAAGCGATGGAAAGATAAAACTCTATGGCGATGTAAATTCAACCCATAAAGTTGTTGTTTCGACTACTGCTCTTGCCGCACCCACTGGCAATGCTGAATTTACGAGTGCCGCTTTGTTTTCGACTTTTGCTAACGGATATATCAAAACAGATGCTCCCAACACAACTCAAACCTATTACATCCGTGTATATGCTCCCGATGGCTCGTGTTATACTGATAAAAGTATAACTTTTGAAAAAACAAACTTTACATCTACACCAAATAAACCCGATATTGATGTAATTGTAGCTCATAGCGGCGGGCAATTTGTCACCAAAAACACAGCATTTACTACCACTGTATCTGTTCGAAATCAAGGTACTGCAACGGCAACTGGTTTGGAAGTAACCGTAACGATTCCAGCGGGTATAACTATCGGAACAGCAACTGCTTCGGTAGGAACATATAATGCAGGAACAGGAAAATGGACGATTCCAGCATTAGCTATTGGTACCACAGTCTCTTTAACATTTGCAAATACAATATCAACAACAGAAGGTATAAAGTTTATTAATGCTGACTTAACAGCAGAAACAGAGACCGACTTAGACTCAAGCCCAACAACATCTAATATTGGTGAAGACGACCAAAGTGCAGCCTGTGTATCTACTCCTTATGAGTATTGTAATGGCAACACAATCGCCATCACATTACCTTCTTATACAGGAATAAAATGGTATAAGAATGGTACATTAATTACGGCCAGTAATAGTGAATACACACTTAACGCCAATGGGTCACTAACAATTTTATCAATTGGTGATTATACCTACGAAGTAAATATCAGCGGCACTTCTTGTCCGAGTGGGGGGTGTTGCCCAATCAGAGTGATTGCAGCACCACTACCAATTTTATCATTGACACCATCGCCTGTAACTTGTTTTGGTGGAAATAATGGTTCAATTAATGCTACTGC
>NZ_JAYWCU010000080.1:0-3087 GCF_043780375.1 Emticicia sp.
ATTTTGGGCAAGTTAGGGGCAAAATATGCTGATGTATTTGGCACTTTGGCATTCGACAAAGACTTAGGTTATGCCGAAGCTCTTGATGGAAAGCCTGAAAAGATGCAACAATTGCTTATCAATCCTCACAACGAAATGTTTGTGAATGATGTGCTACGCTACCGTCCACAAATCAACGAATCTGCTACGCATGGGGCGGTATACCTTTCAGAAGAAGCCATTACTATGGGGCTTATAGATGAAGTTGGAAGCATGCAAGATGCCATTACAAAGGTTTTTGAGCTATCAAAAACCAAATCAAAAACTCAATTAAACTCTCAAAATAATCCAAAATCAATGTCAAACATTTTTAAAACCGTAGTTGCGGCATTAGGCTTTACTGTTGCTGCAAAAACCGACAATACTGAGCCTACTGAAGAAGACTATGCCAATGCTTTGGCAACTGGAATCTCTCAGAAAATCTCAGGATTTGAAACCGAATTGCAGGCCCTGAAAGATGCTCAACCGCAAGGAATCACCGAAGAAGCACTGAATACAAAGCTCGAAGGATTAGTTTCAAAAACCGCTTTTGAAGAATTGCAAGGAAAATTTAATGCCGAAGTTGAAGCCCACAAAGCAACATCTGCATCATTAACCGAATTGCAAAGCAAGGTCCCAGGTGCAGGAGCAACCACTCCACCAGCAGGAGCAGACGCAAGCCCATCGGCAGAGTCATGGACGCCCATCGTTTAAATAAATCCAAACAAAAAAAACCCTTTAATTTTCAAAAATAATGCCATTAGTAAATGCACTCAATGTTGCTGCTTTATTAGCTTATGCGGGCAAATATGCCACCGTAGTAATCGAGTCAGAAAAACAAGAATTGGAAGTATTGAGACACTTTCAAGTTGATACTGCGATAACCAGTTCAAAGCGATTCCCGAAAATGGTAATTGGCGATATGCTTGGAGCGTACACAGGAGACGATGATACAACAGGTAACGAAATTGTATTCTCAGACCGTGAATTAAAAGTAACCGTTGGCGATTTCAAAATGGCAATTGATCCAGAAGTTTTGCGTAACACATTTGCGGGTCAAGATTCAAAAATAACTGATGGTAAAATTCCGATGGAGGAAGCTTTTATCAGATATTATATGCGTCAGGGTTTTGCTCAGTTCAACAATGGCGTGTTCTGGAAAGGAGACACCACATTAGCAAATACAACACCAAATAAGGCAAAACGCATGATGGATGGGCTTGAGAAAGACCTATTAGCAGCTATTGCTGCAACTGAAATTGTTCCCATTACTACTGCAGCATTTAATTCAGGCACAGGCTGGGGAGCTGCTTATACTGATGGAAACACAATTCAAGGTATTGAAGCTGTATGGAATGGACTAAAGGCACCTTATCGCCAGAAAAAAACACACATGTATTTGTCAGAATCAGTTTTTGTGAAACTTATTGACCAATATACACGCCGTCAATCGAATGTAGATTACCTGGACTCAAGCTCAGATACTATCATCTTGAAAAATACGGGTGGCAAATGTATGGTTCATAAGTGTTTTTGGTTGGGTGACTCACAGCGTGTAATTGCTGCCAACGACGGAGCAATCATTGTTGGAACGGACAAGCCAACATTTGTTTCAGACCTGAAAATTCAGGAGCGTGGCTACAAAGCCTTGTATTTGTCGAAAATGGTAGCGGGTGTACGTATCATTGACACCGAAGCCGTAAGCTGTAATAACTTAGTTTAATCAATAACCAAAGTAGGGCTTATTTCTAAGCCCTACTTCAAAATATTCTTTCAAAATGTCTCCTGAAGAAATAGCAAAATTAAAGGCTGAATTAGCAGCCGCAAAAGATGCCGAAGCCGAAGCTAAAGCCGTCAACGATTCATTATCTGCACAAGTAAAAACTGCGACAGAAGCAGAAGCCGAAGTCAAAGCACAAAATAAAATATTAGCAGCAGAAGCCAAAGCCGCAAAAGATGCCGAAGTCGAAGCTAAAGCCGTGAACGAAGCATTATCTGCACAAGTAAAAACTGCGACAGAAACTGCAAAAGCAGGTGGTGTGAAAACCAAGAAAATTGGTGAAGTTACTTACAAAATACCGTATCCTTCGGTTAACCACAAAGGCACTATAATAACTGCCGAAAAAGTTGCCAAAGAAAAAAACGAAGACATACTCGCTGAGTATATTGAGTTTGGCATTTTGGTAAAATAGTTAAAATTTAATAACGCTCTAAATAATTATCATAATGCCAAATTGCGTAAAACCAAACCCAAAGAAACTCAAACGCCCAAGCGTAAACAGTTGTCCGACTGGTTTTTTAGACTACTTTTGGATAGCCCTTGACGAAGACTTGGTAACGTATCCTGCGGCACCAGTATTGACAGCAGCGATGACCTACGAAACTTTTGCGACTGCTACAGGTAGTTTTGGAAGCACTCCAGTTTGGTCGAAAATTCAAGTAAAAAAGGGCACTTTGAAATGCGATTATAAGTCATTGAACTTGAAAGATTCATCGGCAATCGAAGTTTCGGTGATGTTTGAACTTGATAGCTCAGCATCAACTTTAGGTTTCTTGGAAATGTATAAGCGTGCCGACATACAGGTTGTATTGCCAAAAGCAAATGGCGATATGATTTGGCAAGGTCGCCAAGAGTCGCCTGCACAAATTGAAGAAGTTGCGATTGCCCAAAGCATCGAAAAAACAGCCGATTCAATTACCATCAAGTCAAGTCCTTTTTCTTACTTGTATTTAGCCTCTGGTACAGTAATCACGCCAGTTGTTGAAGCCTAAACCTGACCCGAAATGCCAGCTTGCGTAAAACCAAACCCGAAAAAGCTCAAACGCTCAAGCGTGAACAGTTGCCCAACTGGCTTCTTTGATTATTTCTATTTGGCGATTGACGAACAGTTTACTTCTTATCCAGGATTATTCGATATTTCGCCTTCAGCTTTGTATGAAAACTATGCTACGGCAACAGGTCACTTTTGTACGGCAGATTATCCACTTCGAACGATTGAATATGAAAAAATATTCCTAACGGATGTTTGGTCGAAAATAGAGGTTAAGAAAGGTAGTTTGAAACTTGAG
>NZ_JAYWCU010000081.1:0-9663 GCF_043780375.1 Emticicia sp.
ATTGCTGGTATTAACTTCCAGTTTTTAGTCAATTTTTCTCTTAGGATGGATTTATTACCACCTTGTTTTTCTAATAAATTACTTGTTAAAGTAATAAAACTTGCGACTACCAGAGCTTCATTTTTATGACTTATTTTTATTCGGTCTTCACCGATTTGTACATCTCTAATGTGATGATGTGTTTCAATACTCCAGTGGTTTCTAATAGCTTCTGATATTTCGATAAATGACTTATTATCGCAGCGGCGAACCGTCAAGTGATTGATTGCTAAGCCAATAAGAATTTTCCTGTGTTGACTTCTTGGTTTTTGAGGTAAACCTTTCTCGACTGACAACTATCAGTGATATGTTTTTTGTTTCTTTCCAACGCTCATCGAACTCAGCCGCAACAAAATTATAGCCCTTATATAATCGTGTTTCTACACGTCCATGTCCCTTTTGATATACCGTATTTTTAAAATTAGCAGTAAAGTGCTTGTTGACCAATTCACATTCTTCTAACATCTCTTTTTGGTTGGCTTTGAGTTGGGCTAAGTACACACCATTTTTGTTTGAGATAGTCGCTAAGTTTTCTCTTGAGGTATGTAAAGCATCGAATGTAAATTTCTGTCCTCTTATATCTGTTTCTTCAAGATAGCTACTTACTACTGGCTTTTCTGAAGCTTTCAATGCATCATAATGACCGATAATAATACTCTGACGACTTTGATGTGTAGTTAAATTTACAATGCTTAACCCGCGTTTTTCTCCACTAACGCCGTCTATAGTACCTCTTAGTTCTTTCCCATCTATACTAAACCATTTTTCAGCATCTTTCTTGATAATGAAACTAAAATATAACTCATTTATAGTATTAAATTGTTCATAATCAATAAGTTGCAATATCCTTTTAAGTTGAGAATATGACACACATTTTGCTACTTTTATGCCTAAAATATGTGCCAATTTCTCAAAATCATCTGACATTGCTCGATGAATAACTGATAAATTTAGAAGCTTATCGCTCCGTAAAATCGACGTTAAAAACAATACTACTACAAACGAAAGCTCGTGTCGTTTACCTCGTATATCTCGACTATCTGAAAGTTTCCCTTGCACTTCATAATAGTAGTTTGTAAGTTTGTTTTGGGGGGATTCATAAATTGATGTTTAGTTCCTAAAACAAATATATCAGCTTTTTGAATCCCTATCTTTTTTTTATGAACAAACCCTGTTACAGCTATTCTTAAAAACAGTTCTAAGCAAAAAAATGTCGAACGTCGAACAGTCGAATACTAACGACCAAAAACTTCAAAAAAGCCTTACACCAACATTATTGTGGGGGCTGGGCGTAGGATATGTCATTTCTGGAATGTATTTCGGATGGAATCTTGGGCTCGAAAAAGGCGGGACACTCGGCATGGCAATTGCCACATTTTTTGTCATAATTCTTTATATTGCTTTTTCGTTGAGCTATGCCGAACTTGCTTGTGCAATTCCACAAGCAGGCGGAGCTTTTGATTATGCCAATCGTGCTTTGGGTAAAAAGTGGGGTTTTTTGGCAGGAATGGCTCAAAACATTGAGTTTTTGTTTGCTCCGCCAGCCATAGCTGTTGGCATTGGGGCTTATTTCAATGCTGTTTTTCCTCAAATTCCTATTACAGCAGTTGCGATTAGTGCTTATTTAATTTTCACTCTGCTCAATATTCTCGGTACAAAACTCGCTTCTACTTTTGAGTTGGTTATAACGATTTTTGCAGTTTTGGGTTTGATTGTTTTTTGGTATATTGCTTTCCCAAAATTTGAAAGTAAGAATCTGATTATCAATGCTTTACCGAATGGTTTTAGTGGAGCTTTTGCGGCATTACCATTTGCGATTTGGTTCTTTTTGGGTATTGAAGGTTTGGCAAATGTTGCCGAAGAATCAAACAATCCACAAAAAGATATTACCTGGGGATTTGGCTCGGCAATGGCAACTTTGGTGGTTTTGTGCTTACTTACTTTTGTTGCTGCAGTTGGTATAAATGGCTGGGAATCAATTGTTTATAAAACAGATGGCAGTATATCTGACTCTCCTTTGCCAATGGCCATGAGCAAAATCATGAGCGATACAAGTAGAGTTTATCAATTAATAGTAGGCATCGGCACTTTCGGACTTATCGCTTCGTTTCATGGCTTGGTTTTGGCAGCAGGACGAGCAACTTTTGAGTTTGGTCGTGCAGGAAATGCTCCCGCTTTTATAGGAAAAGTTCATCCAAAATTCAAAACCCCTGCCAATGCTTTATTGCTCAATATGGTTTTCGGAATTGTGGCACTTTTGAGCAATTCTACTGCCGATATTATTATTCTCTCGGCTTTTGGAGCTTTGACAATGTATATTTTTTCGATGGTTTCGTTGTTAGTTTTACGTAAAAAAGAACCAAATTTAACACGACCTTTCCGAGTGCCTTTTTATCCAATTTCACCGATTATTGCTTTAATAATAGCTTCGGTAGCATTGGTTGCCATGATTATTTATAACTTTAATCTTTCGTTGGTTTACTTCGGAATTTTGGTTGGAAGTTTTGTTGTAGCAAATTTTTTAGTACGACGGATTTCCTAATACGTCTTTTTCTTACGCTATAAAGAACGGATTGGAAATCCGTCGTATATTATTATGACTCCAAAAGATATTTTATTGCATCTAAGATTGCCCTTTTCTTTTTTTTTGATGCCTGTTTATTGGTTTGCCATTAGCCAAACACCAAACGTAGATAAACCAAAGGCTTTTTGGATTTTCGTCATTCTCCACATTTTTATTTACCCTGCTAGCAATGCCTACAATAGCTATTTTGATAAAGATGAGGGAAGTATCGGCGGACTTGAAAAACCACCTGCCGTTGATAAAAAGCTCTTTTGGGTTTCGTGGGCAATTGATATTTTGGCAGTAATTATTGGCTTTTTTGTAATTGATTGGCTTTTTGCTTTAATGATTTTTATTTATGGGCTAATCTCGAAAGCATACAGCAATGACACTATTCGTTTGAAGAAATATCCGATTTTAAGTTGGTTTATTGTGGGAATTTTTCAAGGAGCATTTACTTATTTTATGGTGCTTTTAGCATTCGTTTCAGAAGTAGAATTATTAGAAACAAATATTTTTCCAGCAATAATAAGCACATTGATGCTTTGGGCGGTTTATCCGATGTCACAAATATACCAACATGAAGAAGATGCCAAGCGTGGCGATACTACAATGAGCATGTTGTTGGGAATTAAAGGAACGTTTGTATTTACGGCGTCAGTTTTTAGCCTTGCTTTTTTTGCATTTTTCCTGTATTTCAAACAATCAGATTTTATAGTTTTGTTACTTTTTAATTTACCTACACTTGGATTTTTCGGTTGGTGGTTTCTCAAAGTTTTAAAAGATAAGAACCAAGCAAACTTTAAAAATACTATGTGGCTCAATCTATTAGCTTCTATTTGTTTGAATGGCTTTTATATTTGGCTGTGTATAAAATAGAAAACCGTAGGTTAAAATCTTGTTTAATCCAAAAATACTGTCAAAAAAAAAGATTGTCAGCAAAGCAGACAACCTTTTCGAACCTTCCTCTTTTTTAACCAAAAACTACAATTACGGCGAACCGTTTGATATTATTTTCTTAGTATGCGTAGGCATACATATATAATTTATCTTTCAATTCCTTTCGAGCAATGTGAATTCTGTTTTTCACCGTTCCGATTGGAATGCTTAATTTTTGAGCGATTTCGTGGTACTTAAAACCCTTAAAGTGCATCATAAATGGCATTTTATATGATTCGTCAAGTGTTTCTACAGCGTTGTTTATATCTTCCATTGCAAACTCCGAATAAGCATTATTATCAATACTACTTTCCATGTTATTGATATAGTGCAGATTATCTGTTGTATCAATGAAAGTGTTTTTTCTGATCATGCGTTGATAGTTCGTAATGAACGTATTTTTCATGATGGTATAAAGCCATGCTTTCAAATTTGTTCCAGCAGTATACTTATCACGATTCAAAAATGCTTTCATTAAAGTATCTTGTAATAAATCATTGGCATCTTCGTGATCTTTTGTAAGCCTCATAGCAAAAGGCTTTAATGATTTCGATGTTTTTGATATAGCGTAGTTAAATTCAAGAGCTGTCATAGTATGTTTTGTTTTTGTTGAATCAAATGTAAATAAACTTAAACAAATTATCCAAACATTTTTATGTTTATTTTTATGAAACAACACTTTTACTTATAAAAATTATAAAAAATCATTGATTTGTTATAAAAAAATCATATATATCAGATTGATAGTTTTCGTACTTGTTTAATTAAACTACTAATAAATAAAACAAAAAACTTTCGGCTTCTAACTTTAAAACAAAAATGTTAGGTATGTATGTCATATATTTACGAGATATAAGAAGAAATAGATTTTACAAATAGGCTTTTTATTTTAAATTTGATAAATCATTTTTCTACTATTCAACACTATGTTAAAACTTGGATTTGTAAGTGCTATTTTAGCCGATTTCGGCTTCGAACACGTGGTAGATTTTGCCTCAAAACATGAATTTTCGTGCCTCGAAATAATGTGCTGGCCTAACGATAATACTGATAATCGCCGTTATGCAGGAGTTACCCACATTGACGTTGATAAACTCGATGTTCAACAAGTAAATTACATCAAATCATTTCTTCATGAAAAAAACGTCGGTATTTCGGGCTTGGGCTATTATCCAAATCCATTAGATGCCGACAAGAAAAAGGCAGAGTTTTATATCGAGCATATAAAAAAGGTAATTAGGGCTTGCAATACTTTAAATGTGCCAGTGATGAATACTTTTATTGGGCGAGACCCAAAGAAAAATATTCAGGAAAACTTGAAGACTTTTAAGCGTGTTTGGAAACCAATCATCGAAACAGCCGAGCAAGAGGGTATCAAGATTGGTATTGAAAATTGCCCCATGTTTTTTACGAATGATGAGTGGCCGGGAGGAAAAAATTTGGCAATTAGCCCCGCCATTTGGGACAGAATGTTCGAAACATTCAAAACACCACTATTTGGGCTAAACTACGACCCATCGCACATGATTTTTCAGATGATGGACGAAATAAAACCAATTTATCAATACAAAGACCGTTTGCATCATATTCATCTAAAAGATGTAAAATTATACCATGACAAATTAGATAGGGTTGGAATTTTGGCAAATCCGCTCGAATATCACTCACCAAAACTCCCTGGTTTGGGCGATGTTCGTTGGGAAAAATTTTTTGCCGCACTAACCGACGTTCGTTACCGTGGGCCAGTCGTGATTGAAGTAGAAGACAAGGCTTTTGAAGGAAGCCCAGATGATGTTACAAAAGCTATTTTGCAGAGTAGAAATTATATTCGTCAGTTTTTACCGTGATTTGATAGAATGGGTTTCCTAACCTGTTTCGCTGATATTTAGATAGAAAAGCCTTCAAAACAACTGGTTTTGAAGGCTTTTTTTATGAAACAAACTTTTAGTGTCCACCCCCGCCCATTGGCATATTTACTTCGCCCTCAACTTTCTTTGTCTTGATGAGCATTGTTGCTCCTGCCGCAATCAATAAAAGAACTCCTGCAAATGTAATCGCTTTACCAGGGTCATTATTGAGAAAGTTCTTCAAAATATAACCAAAAGTAAGCGTTTGAATCAACATCGGAATTACAATCATCATATTGATAATGCCCATATAAACGCCGTAGCGTTCTTTTGGGATTTCTCCGACTACCATCAAATATGGAATCCCCATCATACTTGCCCAACCTATGCCAAAGCCAGTAATGGCAGGAAACAATAAATATTTGTTTTCAATCATCGGAAAGACTAAAAAACCAATTCCTGCTAAAACCAAACACACAGCGTGTACTATTTTTGGCGAATATTTCTTGGCAAAATAAACCAAGCTAAACGCTACCATAAACATCACTATATTATACCAACCATTTACCAAGCCAGTCCAGCTAACAGCCTCATTATAAACAGGGTTGTCTTGATAAGTTGTAGTTTTCCAGACCGACTGTGCAACACTTTTTGACGAATTTTGCCAGTAACAAAACATAGCATACCATTGAAATAAATAAACCAACGCCAATTGCCACATGACTTTGGGCATATCTTTTATAGCCCCAGAAATATCAATAAATGGTGTTAAAATATTGAGTGGCTTTGCTTTCATTTCAGCGAGTTCTGCTTCACTTGGAGGGATTTCGGAAGTTGTTTGCATACTCCACCAAACCGAGCCAATGGAGCAAATCGCACCTAGAAAGAATGAAGCATAAACCCAAGTTGGCAAAGAGCCAGTTGTTCCTAAGAATATCAATGGAAACCCAAAAATTGAAAGATTAACTAAAGTTTGACCCAAACCCGTAAAAAAACTCTGTGCTTGAAAGCCAATTGGCTGCTGTGAAGCATCTAATTTGTCGGCAATAAAAGCACGGTAAGGTTCCATAGCGGTATTATTGCCTACATCCAAAATCCATAAAAGCCCAGCTGCCATCCACAACGAGCTACTAAATGGATAAAGGAAAAGTGCTAAACTACACATCAAGGCACCGATGAAAAAATAAGGTTTTCTGCGTCCGAAGCGAGGCGACCAAGTTTTGTCAGACATCGCACCAATAATTGGCTGGATCAAAAGCCCTGTCATTGGTCCAGCTAAGTTTAGCAAGGGAATTTGGTCAGGACTTGCCCCTAAAAAGTCATAAATTGGATTAACAGCACTTTGTTGAAGACCAAAACTATATTGAATTCCGAAGAAGCCAACATTCATATTGATAATTTGGGCAAAACTCAATTTGGGCTTTGAAAAATTCATCGTATGTAAACATGTATAATGCAGTAATTGCACAAAGAAAAGAAAAAATTTCATTTTTTAAAAGAAACTTACTTTTTGACCGTTGGAAATTCGTCAATTCCTAGCGTAGTCAACAATGGGTTTAAGGTTTTTGTTGTAATTGTTACTTGAAAAAATTTCACTTTCATAGCATCAAAGTCGCATACAAATTTGTTTTTTACTTTTAGAGTGCGATAAACCGCCGTATAATTTACTTTTTTCTGTTCCCAACCACTCACTGCCAAGTTGGTTTGTAAACATTCAATGGCTCTTTTTAAATTAGAAAAATAAACTACAAAAGATTCTCGCTTACGAACATCGTTCAGTGAACCTATATAATTGATACTTACTTCATAAATAATAGATTGACGCATGATACATATTTTTTTTTAATTTCTACTGAGCCGATGTGTTTGTTGTATATAAACTGCTAATAATAAGTATTATTCACCCATTCATTCGTTCGTTATTCTTTCAAGCAAAATAGAAAAAGTAATAATAGAAAAGATTCTTAATTTATTGAATTTTCTTTTGAAAAAGTTGTCTTAAATTGCGAACAACAAATAATAATCATTTTCCTGAACCAATGGCAAATCTAAATACAACATTAAACAAAACCAATACTTACGACGCCATCGTGATTGGCTCAGGCATGAGCGGTGGTTGGGCAGCAAAGGAATTTTGCGAAAAAGGCTTAAAAACATTAGTGCTTGAAAAAGGTCGAATGGTGAATCACGTAGAAGATTACCCAACCATGATGCAGGATACTTGGGACATGGAGCATCATGGAGCTTTGACTCCAGAAGACAAAGAAAAGTATCATATTCAAATCAGAAGTGGCTTTGTGGGCGAACCGGTCAAGCATTTCTTTACAAATGATATTGACAATCCTTACCAAGAAACCAAGCGTTTCGACTGGATTAGGGGTAATCATGTAGGTGGGCGTTCGCTTACTTGGGGCAAGCATGTTTATCGTTGGAGCGAGCATGATTTTGAAGCGAATGCCCGTGAAGGGATTGCTATAGATTGGCCTATTCGGTACAAAGATATTGCTCCGTGGTACTCGTATGTCGAAAAATTTGTAGGCGTTAGTGGCGAAAAATTAGGACTTTCACATTTACCAGATGGCGAATTTTTGCCACCAATGGAGCTAAATTGTTTAGAAAAACACTTTAGAAAAGAGGTTGAACAGAAATTCAAAGGAAGACATGTAACCATTGGCCGAGTAGCTCATTTGACAGAGCCTCAGCCACAACATTTAGAATTGGGTCGTGGAAAATGCCAAAATCGTAATCGTTGCTCACGAGGCTGTCCTTATGGAGCATATTTTAGTAGTAATTCGGCCACTTTACCAGCCGCTAATCGAACGGGTAATTTTGCCATTCGACCGAATTCAATTGTTCATTCACTCATTTTTGATGAAAAAACAGGTGGGGCCGCCAACGGCAAAGCCAAAGGTGTAAAAGTAATTGATAGCGAAACCAACAAAGAAATTGAGTTTTTTGCAAAAATCATTTTTGTTTGTGCATCCACGCTGGCATCTACTCAAATTTTGTTGAATTCAACTTCAAATCGTTTTCCTAACGGCATGGGCAATGACAGTGGAGAATTGGGTCATAATCTCATGGATCATCATTATCATGTCGGAGCAATGGGTAGCTACGATGGTATGGAAGACCAATATTATAAAGGACGTAAACCAACGGGTGTTTTTATTCCAAAATATGTAAATATTGATGATGCGTCTAAAAATCCTAATTTTTTGCGTGGCTATGACTACCAAAGTGCAGGTGGTGGTCGAGGAGATTGGGGTAGAGGCAACGGTATTGAAGGAGTAGGAGCATCATTCAAAGATAGCTTATTCAAACCAGGTGGCTGGGGAATGGGCTTGATGGGCTTTGGCGAAGTGCTGCCTTATCACGAAAACAAAGTTACTTTAAGCAAAGATAAAACCGATAAATGGGGAATTCCACAATTAGTTTTTGATGCCGAATTGAAAGATAATGAATGGAAAATGCGTGAAAAAATGAAGTCAGATGCAGCAGAAATGCTCGAAAAAGCTGGTTTCAAGAATGTTCAAATGTTTGATAATGTTGGAGGCTTAGGCAATGGTGTTCATGAAATGGGAACTGCTCGAATGGGCAAAGACCCAAAAACTTCGGTATTAAATGCTCAAAACCAATTACATTCAGTACCAAATGTTTTCGTAACCGACGGAGCTTGCATGACCTCAGCCAATTGTGTCAATCCTTCAATTACATATATGGCACTTACTGCCCGTGCCGTAGATTTTGCTGTAAATGAATTGAATCGTAAAAATCTTTAATGATTGTCTATTTTTGACTTTCAATTGTGCTTTTTTTTCAATTATCAATCTAATAATCGCCAATCAAAATGAATCGTCGAGAATATATAAAGAATACAGCCTTATTCTTGGGTTATGCAGTGTCGGTAAGTGCTGTTTCAAATTTATTGGTTTCTTGCCAAAATGAAGCAAAATTAGCATGGAAACCTGTTTTTTTGAGCAATAATCAAGCAAATACGATTGCAGAAATGGCAGAAACCATTTTGCCAAAAACATCAACCCCAGGAGCAAAAGACTTAGGTGTTCCGCAATTTATAGATAAAATGCTGAAAGAATTGCTCAACGAAGCCGACCAAAAAGAATTTGTTAAAGGCATCGAATCATTAGACCAGCGATGTGAAAAAGACTACGGAAAAGTATTTGTGGCATGTGAACAAAGGCAAAAAGAAGAAATTCTGACAAAACTTGATAAAGAAGCCGCTAAGTTTCCACCAAGTCTCTGGGGAATTGTTTTAGT
>NZ_JAYWCU010000082.1:0-11275 GCF_043780375.1 Emticicia sp.
CCACCTGTAAAAACAATGTCTGCCTTTTTAAATAATTGCTGCTCAAGCATTTTTAGAGCTGGCGGAGCAAATTTAAAAGCACTTAATTCATCCATGCAATCATAGATAACTAATTGCGGCTCGAAGAATTGGGTAAAACCCATGGCCATGGGGGTATAATACCAAAAAATATATTCTTTTATTTGATGTTCATTAAAAACCTTATTTATTACTTTTTCAACTCGTTCATTTTCTTCATTTTTATCATTAGAATTGCCTTTTAAATGTGGAATAACAACAGAAACATGCTCCTCAGTAATATTCAAATAATAACCGTCTTCATCATCATTATAAATACATTCTTCTATATAAAAAGTAGCAAAGTCTCTTGAAAAGCGACTTAATAAATGCTGTGGACGTTGATAAACAAAGTTCCAACGCAAATGTGAAAAGCAAATTAAGTTCATATATTTCTGAGGATAATAAATAAAAAATATCAAATTTAGAATTGATTGGAATTAACATTTGATTTTGAAGTTGGTGGGAAATGTCATTTTTTAATTAGAAGAAATCAATAATTTTTTCTGATTAAAATGCCCCAAAATTACTCATCCTCAATAATTATTAACATATTTTTTACCTTATCATAGTCAGATTTTAATAACATATATTGAGCTCTAAGCATTGATTGCTGTTCGATTGTAAAACCTGCAACATTGTCATCCAAAACATCTTTATACGTATCGCTTGCTACGCTTTCACCGTATTGGCAAGAATTGAGAATTGACTCACGGTCATTTCCAGTCACTGCTGCTTTAAAATCCATCCAAACTCTAAAAAACTTACCTGTTGTTGTAGTGCCTTCTGTTGGGGTTCCGCTCAATTTTACAACTTCCTTAGCAAGTTCCACTTTGCACCACTCACTTGTTTTTACAAATTGAGAAAACAAACGCTTAAAATCAGTTTCCTCTGTTTCTTTTGAAGCGGTTTCATACCCCTCAATTCTGTCATTGTTAATTTCAATGAGCGAATTCAAAACCTCAATCGCTTTGTCCGTTTCCATTTTATTTATTGATTTATAGAATTTATAAATAATATGAAGCAAAGGTAAATGGTATCTAATTTCAAAGTGTTACATGATAATTGAAAATACTTATATGATTCTCACATTTTAAGGAAATCGTTTTTTGCCTTAAAAATTCACAAATACTATTAAATACGCATTTTAAGGCTGCTTTTTAAGACCTTTACTAATAAAGAAAGAAAAGTATAAATCAACCAATTTGAATATTTTACTAATAGACTTCCTGCGAAAGTGTTTTTCGACTTAAAATACTTTCGCAGGAAGTCTAATGTTACTTTCATAAAAATTCTTTGCTAAAATGCCCGCTTTTGGCTCTCTTAACATTCTCAAAATATTGTGTGTGAATGATGTAATTAATTTACAAAATTTTGTAACACTATCTATAATAAACCTATTGAACTTTGTCAACGAATTTTCAACTAAATCTACAAGACCATGTTTCATCATGTAAAAGAATTGCAGTTCAACGCAAGGGTTTCAAAACCCGATGTACGTTTTGCCAAACTATTGCTTGAGCAGTTTGGCGGGCCTAACGGCGAACTAAAAGCAGCAATGCAATATTTCGTTCAGGCGTTTGGTTGTAGAAAGCCTCATCCTGATAAGTATGACATGCTTATGGACATTGCCACCGAAGAATTTAGTCACCTTGAAATCGTTGGAGCAACCATTCAGATGCTCCTCACGGGTGTTAATGGTGAATTGAAAAATGCGGCGGATGAATCTGACTTAACCAAAGTATTAGACGGCAAAACCGCCAAAGAAACTTACATCCATGAAGCAATGATAAATCCGCATTTCTTTATTGTGAGTGGTGGCACCCCAACCCTAACCGATAGCGTTGGCAATCCTTGGAGTGCAAATTATATTATGGGAATGGGAGACTTAACCGCTGACCTGCGTTTAAATATTGGAGCAGAAACAAGTGCCAAAATGGTTTATGAAAACTTGATGAAATTTACGGACGATGTGTATGTAAAAGAATCATTGCGTTATTTAATGACCCGAGAGGTAGCACACTTTCAAATGTTTCAAGCGGCTTTAGATAGTATTCAACCAAACTTTCCTCCTGGTATTTTGCAAAGCGACCCGAAATATAGCAACAAATATTTCAATATGTCGAAAGGTGAAGATTTTAAAGGTGATTGGAACGAAGGCAAAAGCCCATTACTTGGAGAAGAATGGCAATATATAGATGATCCCCTCCAGCATGTTCGTGATACTGATGGATTGTTAGATGAACGTGCGAAAGGAACGCCACGTACAGAAGAATCTGTTCAAACAGCAAATAAGAAATTGAGTGCCAAACGCAAAGCATTAGTTGACAATGCAACAGCTCCTAAAAATGGGGTAATGAGTTGGTCGGTTTATGAAGATGAAGAGAAATTGAAAAGTACAGAAAAAAAAGAAAATTTAACAAACCATTCAATAAACAATTAAGTAGCAAGAAAATGAAAACAACCAAATAAATTCGGGAAGTCATTGAAATGGAACAATGCAACTATCGCAATTAATAGAATTATTTGAAGATGAATTGAAGGATATTTATTGGGCGGAAAAAGCATTGACGAAAGCCATACCCAAAATAATAAAAAATGCTACATCAGAGCTGAGCATTGAAAAGTCATGTTGGTGAAACTAAAGAGCATGTAACTCTTGTTGAACAAGTTTTTGAAACATTTGATAAAAAAACAGTTGCCGCAAAATGTGGGGCTATTGTAGGTTTAATAGAAGAAATAATAGAAAATTGCGAAACGGGTTCTATGTGTGATGCCGGTATTATTTCAGCACAAAAGGTAGAGCACTATGAAATTGCATTTTACGGCAAACTTCGTCATTTTGCAGGAACTTTAGGCTTAACAGAGGCAATAACATTGCTTGATGCTACGCTTATTTGTCTATGTATCAGCCATTTTTAGAAAGGTATTTGGCCAGATATACAGTGACAGAGATAAACTATTATTTTTTCAAAACACAATAGGCTTAAACTGAATATCAACTCTACGATTTCGCTCACGACCTTCCCATGTATTATTATCATAAGTAGGAGCATCGTAGGCAAAATCTTTAAATCTTATCTTTTCTTGAGGAACATCCATCGCTCTTAGAAGGTCGATGACAGAAGCACTTCTCATTCGACTGAGATATTCGTTAAACTCTTTACCACCAATATTGTCGGTGTGGCTCATGATGTTGATTTCGTAGTATTCAAGATTTTTTATGCTCTTTACAAAATCATATAACTCTTGGGCTTGTTGCTTGTCTATATATGCACTTCCGCCGCCAAAATAAATACTTCGTACAATCTCTTTCACGTCTTGACCGAAAGAGGTGCTAAAAGAAAAAAGAAATAATACAAAAAGAGTCTTCATGCGATTTTCGTTTTAAATAACTTCTCTATCAAATTTATGAAGAAAAACTTACAATTGTTCAATATTTTCATCAATCCATTTGGCATGAGCTTTTAGTCAAGACTTCATTCTTCCGATTTCTTTTTGGTGTGAACCTTTGGTAGAATTAGGAGTAATTCTATCATTGAGAATGTCCCATCTCTCAAAATTTCGAGCCACCATTCCGCTTTCTGTAATTTCTTTTGCAAAACCATCAATCATGGTTTTGCATGAGTTCGGTTAAGAAAAAAAGCGAAGAAAATACCTCAAGTATTCACTTCGCTTTTATATCCCGAAAAGATTTGCTGCATCAATTCACTATTTGACATATTTCTCTTTGACGGTCATTTCCCAATCACCCAAATTTCCGTATAAAATAAAAGAGCCAAAGCGAAATTTGTCAATGATTTCTGTGCCTTCCGAAACCGAATCATAAAAATCTTTGTCCACGGGCAGTTCAAAATCTAAGGAATTGACGGCATCTTTTATGTGTTTTTTGATATTCAATGAAAGCCGTGATTGTTTCAATCGAAGTTTCAAAAAGTATTTGGGCGATTTGGCATAAGTGCCCGATTTTAAAGCATTTATTTGTGCAACTAATGCCGTGTTTTCTTTTTTTAGGCTTTCTAATTCAGCGTTATTTCCGCATGAAGTAGCAAAAATAGCAAGCGAAAGTAGAATAACAAGTTGTATTTTCATTTTACACTTTTAGTTTTGTGTCAAGATACAATGCTTTACTCTTCAAAATAATACCCGAAAATAATCCCCATTTCGTCTTCGGTGGTAAGCCCAAAGGTTACAGTTTTATTCGTAAAATTATTGTAGGTAATTCTTGAGGTTAAACCTTCGCCTTTTTTGAGAGAGATGTAAGTAGGAAAGTCGGTTTTTTCGGGATGCTCCCAGTTGGTTGAAGTATAAATCAACTCACCGTTTCTTGCCCCGCCTTTAATCAAAATCTCAAATTTCTCACCTAATTTATGCGTATGAGAGAAAAGGGTAACAATCTTAACGTTTTTATCGAAAGTAAAATCCTTTGTAATAACTGTTGTTTTATTGGCAGGAATAGTCAGATTTTGATTTCCAAAATCAATGACTTTCAATATATTTTTGACATTTTCCTTCTTGGTGGTAAATAAGTTGATATTTACTTCGCCAGGCAAAGGTTTTGTACTTTTATTATAATAATGCGAGTTCATATCAAAAGTGGTATTGGCAGGAACTTCAACGGCTGTACCAGTAGGAAAAGTATAATCAAGGTTAGCTTCGCTGCCACCAAAATTGAAAACATGATTGTTCATTTGGGAAAAAGTAACAAGATTATAAGTGCCATCGGGATTTCGTAAATCACGTACTTGACTTAGTGGAGCTAAGTTTTTTTGATCTCTGAAACCATATAAAATAAAATGATGACTTCCTGGACGCATACTTATTTGCACACGATTGACATAAACAGTTTCTGTATTTCCGAGCGGTTTTCTCGTAAAAAACTCACGCTCAAAATTAGGGGCTACATCAAATTTATCTAAAACCATCTGAAAACCCGTTCCAACTGGTGGTGTAGGTAAACCCACAAATGTGGCTGTGCTTGGCACAGTATCATCAAGCAATCCAGCATCGGCTACGCTTCCTTTCTCAGGAGCTCCAGCTTCTATCCAACGTCTTACAAATTCTATTTGACCATTAGATAGTAAATCTGCTCCAAGTGGCATTACTGCTCCATAACTTTTACCTCCGTGATGGCTGGCATCATAAAATAGTTTGTTGAACAATAAACTTTCCAAAGATTTGAAAGGCTTTACTCGCTTCAAACCGTCTTGTTTTGCTCCAATATTAGTTGGGGTGATGTCAATCAAGTTTTTGTAGGCTTTTCCTTTAGCCAAAACCAAACCATGTTGTTTGTAAGTTCCGTCGGTTTCGGAAGAATGGCAACCAGTTACGGCACAGTTTTTTGTTAAGACTTTATCTTGTAGCAAATCAAAACTTGCCGAATTGGCAGTAACTTGCTCTTGTTTGGTGCAAGAGTTCATCAGTGTTGCACTAAGTACAATTGCTGTTGAAAAGGCAGTGAGAATAGAATATTTCATAAAAAATAGTAGATATTCAATATATTATGATGGTCGATGGTATTATTTGTTATATAAAAAAACACCAATCAGTCAATGTTTAACGAAAATAAGAGATTAAAGTTTATTTTTGACAAAAAACTTGATGAATGGTTTAAATTAGCAGATAAATCATAATTAAGAAGAAGAACGCCAAGTGTTGATAATTATGTTTTCAACTTTTCTCGTTGCCCCACGTAAAGCCCAACGATTACTAAAGCTGTACCTAAAAATGTATGATAGCTGATTGGCTCATTTAATAAAAAATAAGAATAAGTAAAACCAAATATCGGACATAAGAACAGAAAGAATGAGGCTTTTACGGCATCAATTTTTAGTAAATATAGCCATAAGTTTACAGCAATTATTGAAACAGGCACAATGAGCCAAATCTCTGATAATAAAAACGTTAGGTCGTAATTATTGGGAGATTTATGAAGGATAAATGTCAAGGGAAGCATCAGAATACCGCCCAGAAAAACTTGCCAGCCGTTAATGGCGGTTCGTGAAAGTTTCCAGTCGATATTTGAATAATAAATTGTGCCAACCGAATAAGAAAGCATACACAAAAACATATAGAAAAGTCCCAAAGGAGTAGCATAGCTATTTTGTATGAGTGGATAACAGGCAATTCCTACACCAATCATGCCCAAAAGCACTGCAATCCACTCCGAAAATCTGACATTTCTACTCAACCAAAAAGCAGATAATACACTGATAAACAAAGGATTAGTGGCTGTTGAAAGGCTACCAATACCAGCCGCTACTTCTTTAATTCCTAATACAAAGAAACTCAAATAAAGAGTTACATTGAGTAGGCCAAAAATAGTTAATTCTTTCCATTCTTTGCCTTGGGGAAGGCGGTCTTTTTGAAAAAAAAACGAGTAAGCAAGCATCACGATTCCTGCAACCAAAAAGCGAATTTGAAAAAGCACCAAAGGCTCAACCGAATGAAGCCCAATTTTGGCCGCTACCGAAGCCGAAGCCCAAAGTGCAGCAAATAATATGCCGATAAGAATGGTTTTTAGATTCAATGTTTTGTTTTTGAACAGGTATCAATTAATTTTAGAGCATTTTGTGATGTTTGATTTATCACTTCTTCAACAGAAATTTGTTTTAATTCGGCAATGCGTTTGGCGACTAATTCAAGATATAAAATCTCATTTCGTTTGCCACGATGAGGCACAGGAGCCAGATAAGGCGAATCAGTTTCAAGAACAATATTTTTCAAATCAATAAATGGAAGCACATTTTCCATACCGCCATTTTTGAAAGTTGCTACACCACCAATACCAAGCAAAAAGTTTAGTTCAACAATCTGTTGAGCTTCCGCCAGATTCCCCGAAAAACAATGAAAAATACCTCTTAAATCGCTCCAAGCAAACTTTTTAATGAGTTCGATGCAGCGAATTATAGCATTGTGTTCGTTGTTTTTTGAGTTACGAGAATGAATACAAATGGGTAAGTTATATTTTTTAGCTAAAGCCAATTGTAGCAAAAATGCTTCTTCTTGCTGGGTTACGAAAGTTAAATCCCAGTAGAAATCAATGCCGATTTCGCCAATCATAATGAACTTTCGTTGTTTGAGCCACTGCTCAACAATCGATAATTCTACTTCAAAATTCTCTTTCACATAACACGGGTGTATGCCCATCATGGCATGGCAAATATTTGGATATTGTTGCTCTAAAGCGATCATTCCAGCAATGGTTTCATGGTCGCAATTGGGCATCCAAATCTGTTTTATCCCAGCCGAAAAGGCTCTTTCGAGCATCGCATCTCTGTCATAGTCAAATTGGTCGTCGTAAATGTGTGCGTGGGTTTCTATCATTATTTATTCTTTCGTTTTTTTACGTAATTCTTCTACGTAAGCAATGACTTGATTTATCTGTTCGTTCGACAATGTTGCTTTCCAGCTTGGCATTTTTCCTTTTCCATTAGAAATAATATCGAAGTTTTCAGCAGTTGTTAGTTGACTTTTTTGTAAACTTTTAACACCAAATGCCTTTTTTGTGCCATCTTTTCCATGACATTTTGAACAGTTATTTTCAAAAACTTCTTTTCCCGCTGTCTGCTGATTTGGTTGTATAAAACCCGCCATAAGCGTTACGATAGCACAAAGAGTTACTATTTCTTTAATTTTCATATTCTTTATAGAATTAATTGAGTACAAACTATTTACGTTGATGTAATCAAGGAAGATTCAAATATGTACAATTAAAGAATGAATGTTTAGTTGCATGGTAAATTTTGCTTGTCTTTTTTTTACAAAATTACGATTCAAAAACCAAAAATCTTAACTTTGAGAATTAAAACCCTCAAGATGAAAGTTTCCGTTGTAATTATTACCCTAAATAATACCCGAACAATCAAACAAGTTTTGGCTGCTGTTGCCGGCTGGGCCGATGAAATTGTGGTGGTGGACAGCGGAAGTATCGACGAAACATTGGCGATTGCACAACAATTTGGTTGTAAAACTTTATACCGTAAATTTGATGGATTTGGTAAACAAAAACACTTTGCCGTGGAACAAGCAAAAAACGACTGGATTTTTATAGTTGATGCAGATGAGGTAGTAAGCCCCGAATTGAAAATAGAAATTGATGAAGTATTGAAAAATGCCGAATATCAAGGCTTTATGGTTCCAAATACACTCATTTTTTTGGGTGAAATGATGCGGTTTGGACGAGAATACAAGATGCCACATCTAAGACTTTTTAATCGAAAATTTGGTAATTATAATGACCGACAAGTGCATGAGGATATTGTATTGAATGGCAAAACAATGACACTCAAAAACCATGTTTTGCATCACAGTTATGCCGATTTGGCTGAATGCTTTCAGAAAATAAATAATTATTCGTCACGTGGGGCGAGTGAACTACAAAAACGTGGAAAGAAAGCATCTTTATTGAAAATTATCACCAAATTTCCGATTACTTTTATCACCGAATATTTCATTAGGCTCAACTTTCTGAATGGTTATCGAGGTTTTGTTTGGGCATTTTCTCAGGCAGTTTATGCAACTTTGAAATATTTGAAGTTAAGGGAATTATCAATATTGAATGAGTAATTTTTAATTTATACGCAATTTTATACATCAAATCTTTTCAATCATTCACAAATCATTCAATATTTTATGACCAAAATTGGACTTATATCAGATACCCATGGGTTTTTGGACGAAACCGTATTTGAGCATTTCAAAGATTGTGATGAAATTTGGCATGCAGGAGATATTGGTTCGGTCGAAATTATTGAAAAACTACAAAAATTTAAGCCAACAAAGTTTGTTTTTGGAAATATTGATACCAAAGAAATTCAGTGGTTAGTGCCCGAAAATCAACACTTTACGATTGAAGGTTTTGAAGTTTGGATGACTCATATTGGTGGGTTTCCACCTAATTATAATCCAATGGTGAAGAAACAATTTAAACAGAAAATACCTGATATTTTTGTATGTGGACACTCGCATATTTTGCGAGCTATGCGAGACGACAAACACAATAATTTAATTTATCTAAATTCAGGAGCAGCAGGAAAAGAAGGGTTTCATAAAATGAAAACTTTGCTTAGATTTACGCTTGATAGTGGAATGCCAAACAACGAAATGCCGTCCAATAAAAAAATGTCTAATTTGGAAATCGTGGAGTTAGGCTTGCGAGGAAAGTGATTATTTTTAGCATTATAAATATGAAAAAATTCATACAATATATTATTAGTTTTGTTTTCCTGCTACAAACATTGTCAGTTGCTGCTCAATTGACACAGGGTAAACGTATCGAATTTGAGCGAAATAGCAGTTTAGAACAAGAGCATCTGCTTATTCCATTGAAAGAAAACGGAGTTGTTTTGCTTCAATCAAAAATAGAGGCTTATCACCGAAAATTTACTCTTGATTTTTATAAATACGATAGTACACTTACTCAAATTTGGAAAACTACATTTCTGCCCGATGAAAATTTCGACCTCATAAAAACCTTCCACAATGAGCGTTATTTATATGTTTTATTTAAAAAAGATGATAAAATAGATATTGGTGTTTTACGAATAGATTTTGAAACGGGAGATAAAACTTATGCAGAAGGAAATCTACTGACAAATATAGAAATTGAGCATTTTGTAGTGTTAGGAAGCAAGGCTTTTATTGGAGGAAAATACAACGACCGACCCGTAGTAGTTATGTTTAGTTTTTTTGATAAAACTTCTAAGGTTTTACCAGAAATACACAATAACTATTTGATAATAAATGATTTAGATGTAGATGAACAAAGCGAAAAAGTATATTTAATGCTAAAAAATGAGCGAAATTGTCAGTTTATCTTGAAAACTTATTCTTACGAAGGAAAGGCCTTAAACAGCTTAGTTTTAGGTGATAAACAAACAGCACCTATTTCGGGAGAAATATTGAAAATTGACCAAAAAATACCTATTTTGATGGGTAATTATGCGGAAGGTTGCTCTCAACTTTCGCTTGGAATATATATGCAAAACTTGTCTGATGATTCGAAAATTCAATACATCAATTTTGCTGATTTAAAAAACTTTTTTCGATTCTTAAATCCTAAGCGAGAAGAGAAAATAAAGCTAAGAATTAACCAAAAAAAGCAAAAAGGAAAAGAAATAAAATTGCGATATAGACTGTTGTTGCATGACCTCATTCCGACGAATGAAGGTTGGGTGATGCTTGCCGAAATTTTTTATCCAGAATATAAATCTAATACCAATGCAACTGGCTGGAGTACATGGAGAAACTACCGTATTGGCAATGATATTTATAATAATTTTCGTTATTCACATGCTGTTATTTGTGGTTTTGATAAAAACGGCAAACTTCTTTGGGACAATAGTGTTTCGCTCAAAGAAATCGAAAGTAGCGAATTAAATGCTAAAGTTCAGATTACACAACAAGACGATTACCAAATATTGGCATATCCTGACGAAAGTTTAATCAGAACTGTGGTGATTCGAGGGAATGAAAAGGCAAAAGATTTGGAAAGTTTTGATTTGAAAACTGGTACTGAATCTGAGAAAATTACTAATACCGAACGCAATAATTTAGCTGCTTGGTATGGACATAGCTTTTTGGCGTATGGTTACCAAAGTGTTAGAAAAAACAATGATATTCTGAACCGAGAGGTATTTTATGTGACAAAATTGACTTATATGCTGAAAGAGGAAAAGTAGGAAATGCCCAAATTTACATGGCAACAAATGACTCAAACTGCATCAATTCAATCACAAATCTATTGCTTTTTTCGCTTTATGTAGTTTTGGTTCGTCTATAATTTTGCAATTGGCACTTATTTTCTTTTTTTTAACCATAGGTTTATATCAACTCTATTGTTTTTTTAGCCCTAAAAAAGTGGTAAAATAAAAGATAATTAATCCTATTAATGTTCCTAATCCATCTGCTAAAGCATCGTACCAATCAAAGCCACGATGAAAGGTTTCGGGAAGAATTCCTTGCCAATATTCAATAAAAACACCGTAAATAATACCTAAAAGTAAAGTCTTTGTATAGTTTTTGAAAGCAAATTGCCAACAAAAAGCCCATCCAGCAAATGCTACAAAATGGGCGGTTTTATCATTAAAGTCCTTGCCATTGGGTAAATTTTCACTCGGCATAGTACATAATGCAAAGATGATAAGTGTAACAGCAAAAGCCAAATATTTATTTTCCAGAAATTTTATTGCCAATAGTTTCAACTTCATCTAATAGT
>NZ_JAYWCU010000083.1:0-7254 GCF_043780375.1 Emticicia sp.
TATATCGGCACTTATGATAAAACACCTCATACGTATTATGCCTTGGGTTTTGGAGGCAATGGGATAACGTTTAGTGTGATTGCTGCCGAAATAATAACAGATATGATTATGGGGAAAAAGAATAAGGATGCCCTACTTTATTCTTTTAATAGATAAAAAAGTCAATAGATTATTTAATCAATTAATAATTACCCCCCCTTAGAAAATATAAACATAACAACAGCATCGGCTACTTATAGCCCACTATCCTTATCTAATAATAGATGGTTTAATGCCAATTATTGCTGTGTACCTTCACTGTATGATAACGAAATGATTTATCCCATTCAAGAGTAAAGTATTATAACAAATAATTAAATTCTATCACTGTTATACTTATCAGTTGTTGAAAGAAGGGTCGCGGTTTTACTCGGTCGCCTCAATCTTCTCCACAGGAGAGAGGTCTTAGAAACGACCGTCGCCTATGGAGAAGAGCTGGGGGATGATACTACTTAAATTTTTTGTTGTTCAAACACTAACTTATCTCTGTATTTGCTTCATCCAATTTCCCCAAGCAAGACCAATTCTTGATGAAATGACACCAAAAAGTAATGCCAAAGCAAGTCCTTTTGCCCAATCAATTAAGCCCATGTTATTACGAGAACTAAATTTGTAACGATATTCCCAGTCAGCGTCATTTTGAAAAGACCAAGACTCACTTCCCCAAAACCAATTACGAGCCAAAGGAGATTCATGAATAAATGTACCAAATGGATAATGTGTAATAAAAAGTATAATCGTAAAAGTAAGTCCTAAAAACAAAGCCAAAAGCCAGTCATTTTTTGCTGAAAACTTATCTCGTAACCAGTCAATAGCAAAGGCAGGAATAAATAGCAGTAACGGAAAACCCAGTGTTTGATAGGTAGTAATTTTATTATGAATTGGCCCTAGCAATGGCTCGGCAGGAAACAACCTAATTGTAGCATTAACAGCCCAATCGAAAATCAAAAAGGCAATACAAATATAAGTTATTCCCCATTTTTTTCCCGATGCTCGACCAGTAGCAAGTAAAATAAAGGGAAATGCAATACTTGCCACTTGATAAAATGAGGCTCTGTGCATTGCCCAACGACCCAAAGATTCGGAAAGAAAAGTAAAAATAGAGGTAATAAAAAAAGCCGCCGTTAGGATAAACATCCATTGAAGACGATTGGTACGTTTAGCATTTTCTTGTACTGAAAGTGAATCAATTTTGTCTTTTCTATTCAAAAATGCCAATGTACCAACCATTGCCCCCATCTGAACACTCATTAAACCTAAAAGTAAAATGGTGTGTGGCGGAGAAAGAATCTGCACGTCAAGTCCGTAAGTATTGTGCCACCAATCATCGAATGGAGCAGAGGTTAGCGAAGCAATTCCGCCCCATATACAGAAAAGTCCGCCTAAAGAGCTATAAAAAATGCCCCAAAAATTGACCATTTTGCCTTTTTCGAGCAACGTACCCCAAAACGAAGTTTTTAGCACTTGATAACCAGAGAAAAAACCTGCAGTGGCAGCACCTACATAAGTAACCACGTGAGGAGCAGAAAAAAGCCCATCTCGCCCGATGCTCATGTGCCAAGCAATGTCCCACAAAATGCCCAAAATTACGCACATTGAAGCAATTACACTTACATAAACATAGGTGGGAATATCAAGTAGAAGTTTACTCGTAGAAGCATACGTTTTTTTGTCTGTAATTGATTGATTAATAGCTGTTTCCATAAAAAATTTGGTTATTTATTTTTTGACATCTGAGCTGAATTTTACCCCTAATTTTGCACAAAATATTTGTTTTTCAAAATAAACCCAACTGCCCTTGTCTCGGTAAGCCACCTTCATGGCGAAGTAGCCATTCTTTTCGCCAAAGGTCGCCTCCGTAGCCAACCAAACTTCCGTCAGTGCCAATAACTCGATGGCAAGGCAGAATAATTGTAATTGGGTTACGTCCATTGGCAGTTCCTACTGCCCGAATGGCTTTTTCGTTGCCAATTCGTCGAGAAAATTCAAGATACGAAATTGTTTTTCCATAAGGAATCGTTTTGAGATATTCCCATACATTTTGCTGAAAATCAGTGCCTTGCGGAAGCATCGGCAAATCAAAATTTTTGAGTTTTCCCGCAAAATAGGCATCAAACTGCTTCATACATTCTTCGATTACAAACGACGTTTCTGAAGTTTCTTCCAATTGACGGCTTGGTTTTTTCAGAGCTTCTCGAAACAGCACGTGGGTGAGGGAAGTATCGCTTGCCGATATTTCTAAAATCCCAACAGGTGAAGAATAATGTTTAGTATAAAGCATAATTTTGTGAAATATTCATTAGATTTCCAAAGATACAAAAAACTAATGTTTGAAAAACTTTTCTGATAATCAATCAGTTATAAAATAAGTAGTCGTAATTTTGCATACTTTTTTTAATTAAACGCTCCTAAACAACCAGAAGGTTGTTGTGAAAATATATGGTAGTACCTTACAAAGAAAAAGATAGTAGCAAGCGTGAACAAATTGCTGAAATGTTTGACAACGTTTCGCCCAAATATGATTTTTTGAATCATCTGCTCAGTGGTGGAATTGATTTTTGGTGGAGAAAAAAGGCTATTTCGATGCTACGTGACCAAAAACCACAATTGATTCTGGATATTGCAACTGGCACGGGCGATTTGGCTGTGGAGGCAGTAAAGCAATTGAAGCCCGAAAAAGTAATCGGTGTTGATATTTCGGAAGGTATGCTTTCGTTTGGTCGTGAAAAAATGAAAAAGTTGGGTTTAGAAAAAACTATCGAACTACAAATGGGCGATTCTGAGAAATTATTGTTCAATAACAATACTTTTGATGCTGTCATCGTTTCTTTTGGAGTACGTAACTTTGAAAATTTAGAAAAAGGCTTGACCGATATGTGCCGAGTTACGAAATCGGGCGGCACCTGCATGGTGATGGAGTTTTCTAAACCTAAAACACCTATTATCAAGCAGTTATATTGGTTTTATAATGCCACAATTGTACCTATGATTGGCAAATTAGTATCAAACGATAGCTCTGCTTATAGCTATTTGCCAGAGTCGGTAATGGCTTTTCCAGAAGGAAACGATTTCTTGAAAATTTTTGAAAAAGCAGGCTTTCGTCAAACAAAATGTATTCCTTTAACTTTTGGTGTCTGCTCTATTTATATTGGCAAAAAGCCGTAAAGTTTTTTTATTTAATTTATGAAAAACGTCCCGTTTGTTCGAGTTAGTTTCAAAATAGTAGTTTTATTGATGCTTACTCAAACTCTTTCTGCACAGCAAAATCGTCGGCATTTTCAAGCTGATTACGATGCTAAGGCTATGAGGTTTGGCTATTTTTTGGGTCTGACAAATACTTATTTTAACGTTAAATTTAATAATTATTTTGTTAATAAAGACAACTATTACGCCATCACTTCACCCACAACTTATGGTTTGAAAATGGGGGGTTTAGTCAATTTTCGATTGAATGATTATTTCGACTTTCGAGTTTTGCCAACTGTAGCAATCTATGGACGAAGATTGGAGTATCGTTTCATTAATACAACTGTTCCTGACGACGATAAAGACAAATTTGGTCAAAGAGAAGAACTTCGAGAAACAGCATGGTTTGAGCTACCAGTAATGTTTAAATACAAGTCTGAAAGACGTGGAAACGTGCGAATGTATGTTTTTGGAGGAATGCGTTTTGGTGTAGAAACCAATGCTGTAAACCGAAAAAAACGCCAACAGTTTTCGACCAAAAGCAATGATTTTAGTATTGAATATGGCACTGGAATTGAGGTTTTTCGAGAATATTTCAAGTTTGCTCCTGAATTACATTTCTCGCATGGAATTAAAAATTTAGTTGACCCCGTTAATTCTCGTGGCACAGCCATTGGTGGTATTGATAGATTAACAACGCACACAGTTACGCTGTTTTTATTGTTTGAATAAATTAGATTTGAGAAGTGAAATACGAGATTTATGAAAAAGCATTTCTTATCTCAGTATTTAAAATCTCCAAAATGAAATATATCGCTATTTTTCTTGTTCGACTTTACCAAGCAGGTATTTCTCCTTGGTTTCCGTCTTCGTGTCGTTATACCCCAACTTGTTCACAATATTCGGTCGAAGCTTTTCAGAAACATGGCTTTTTCAAAGGTTTTTGGCTAACAATCAAACGTATTTCTCGTTGCCATCCTTTTAGTCATACACATGGCTATGACCCTGTTCCTTGATAGGCGTTAGGACGCAGAATTTTGGTTTTAGGTAAAAACACAATCAAAGCTAAACAAACTAAAAATTTAAAACTTTTTGTAGCACTATTCAAAGAACTTTCTTCACTATTTTCTTATTTATTTAAATCAAATGTCTTTCTAATTTGTTCTTGTAAAATAGTCCGTAAATTTGGTCTTACAACAAAATCTTTTTCGTCAATGACCTCGGCAATGACACTCGAACAACGCCAATATCCTATCGGAAAATGGAAAGTAAAAAAGAACTATTCGGTTAAAGAAATCGAAAAAAACATTGCTATTATTGAGAAATATCCTGCAAAATACAAACGCCTCACCAAAAAACTTTCGGACCAAGATTTGGCAAAGCAATACCGTGAAGGTGCTTGGAATGTACGTCAGTTATTAACTCATATTTCAGATATGCACCTCTTGCACTTTGCTCGTTTCAAACAAGCACTTTGTGATGAAAATCCTGTTGGTTTTGTAGCAAATATCAATGCTTGGAACAATACTTCCGAAATATCCAGCACGCCGCCAGCCGATGCTTTATTGCTGCTCGAAGCTACGCACAAGCGTTGGATACATTTGATGAAAACCATGTCGGAAAACGATTTTGACAAGACTTTCTTTCATGCTCTTCGCCAAATAAATCTGACATTGGCACAAGCTCTAAGCATGGCTGCATGGCACACCAAACATCATTTTGAACACATCAAAATTGCATTGAAATAACAAAATTATATTTTTAAATTAAAATAAATTTCCCTTTTTAGGGAATAGGGATTAATGAACAATACCTATTATATCATAGATTTCGATAGCACTTTTACGAAAGTAGAAGGCCTCGACGAATTAGCAAATATTGCCTTAGCTGGCAGTTCATCCCAAGAAAAAGTAGTCAGCCAAATCAGAAGTTTGACTGAACAAGGCATGAATGGCGAAATTACTTTTTCGGAAGCTCTCAGCAGACGAATTGAGTTATTAAAGGCTAATCGTTCTGATATTAAAAAATTAGTTGATTTTCTTCATACCCAAGTATCGGAATCATTTCAAAGAAACGAAAAGTTTTTGCGTGAATATGCCGACCGTATTTTGATTGTTTCGGGCGGTTTCAAAGAGTTTATCGTGCCAATTGTTACTTCAATGGGTATCAAAGAGGCAAACGTATATGCCAATACTTTTGTGTTTGATGCCGAAGATAATATTATTGGCGTTGACCAAGACAATATGCTTGCTCACGCAAAAGGAAAAGTAAAATTATTAGCTTCATTAAATTTGGAAGGCGATATATATGCTATTGGTGATGGTTATACCGACTATGAACTTCGTTCATCGGGTTTGGCAAATCGTTTTTATGCTTTTACAGAAAACGTTGAGCGTGAGAAAGTTACATCAAAAGCCGACCATATTGTGCCGTCGTTAGATGAGTTTTTATATCTGAATAAACTTCCTCGTAGTCAATCGTATCCAAAGAGCCGAATCAAGGTTTTATTGCTCGAAAATGTTCATTCCGTAGCGATTGAAGCATTTAAGCATGAAGGCTTTGACGTGGAAACCCACAAAGGAGCTATGGACGAAGATGAATTGATGGAGAAAATAAAAGGCGTTTCAATTTTAGGACTTCGTTCAAAAACAAACGTTACAAAGAAAGTTCTTGAAAATGCTGACAAATTGATAATAATTGGGGCTTTTTGTATAGGAACTAATCAAATCGACCTTAAAACTTGTACCGAAAAAGGCATTGCTGTTTTCAATGCTCCGTATAGTAATACTCGTTCGGTGGTAGAACTTGCCATTGGCGAAATGATTATGCTAATCCGTAACGTTTTCACAAAAAGCACTCAAATGCACGCTGGTAAATGGGACAAATCAGCTAATAATAGCTTTGAAGTGCGTGGAAAAAAATTAGGTTTGATTGGCTACGGACATATCGGAACGCAACTTTCGGTTATCGGTGAGGCACTTGGAATGGAGATTTATTTCTACGACATAGTTGATAAAATGCCCATAGGAAATGCAAAAAAATGCCGTTCGTTGGAAGAAGTTTTGCGAGTATCTGATGTGGTAAGTATGCACATTGATGGTCGTAAAGAAAACACCAATGTTTTTGGCAAACGTGAGTTTGAAATGATGAAAGACGGTGTAATTTTCATGAATCTCGCTCGTGGGCACGTGGTCGAGGTTCCAGCTTTGGTAGAAGCCATCAAATCGGGCAAAGTTGCTGGTGCAGGTGTTGATGTTTTTCCTTACGAACCAAAAACCAATAGCGAGCCTTTTGAAAACGAATTGCGTGGACTTCCCAATGTAATCCTAACTCCTCACATTGGGGGAAGCACCGAAGAAGCACAAGAAGGAATAGGTCTTTACGTGCCTGAACGCTTACTCGAATACATGAATAATGGCAGCACAACGGGCAGCGTAAATTTCCCAGAAGTACAATTGCCATTATTAGTAGATTCGCATCGTTTACTGCATATTCACAAAAATGTTCCTGGAATTTTGGCTAAAATCAACAATATTTTTGCCAAACACCAAATCAATATTATTGGTCAATATTTGAAAACGAATGAAAAAATTGGCTATGTGATTATGGATATTAGCAAAGGCTATACCGACGAATTTGTGCAGGAAATCAAAGATATTGACGAAACTATTCGATTTAGAATGTTGTATTGATAGATGATAGAATTTAATACGATACTAAAATTATTAGAAGCTGTTTGGCTTAATCTTGCTAAGTTTAAATCAAATAGCTTCTTAAAGTCTTACGGAATTTCGATTAATAAACTCAAAAATCACATTAGACCAAACGAATTTCTTTCAAAATTTCTGCACCGCCATTTTCTAAAACTTCTTTTGCCAATTCTTCACCTAACTTTTCGGCTTGATCGGCAGATCTTTTACTGTATTTCCTAACAATTGTTTGTCCATCTAAACTGATAATTCCTGCTGTCATTTCGAGTTCTGAATGACCATTTTTTTCATCCGAAATACACCATCCAAAAGATGGAAT
>NZ_JAYWCU010000084.1:0-8421 GCF_043780375.1 Emticicia sp.
GTTTGGTTAGTAGCCGTCAATAAATCAACTGTTGTGCGACTCAAAAAACGCTTACCATTCATTGCTCCACCATTGAGTAGCATTTGTAAAAAAGTAGCATAATCTTTTGCAGTTGAAGAAAGCCCCGCTCCACCCGAGAAGAAAGTTTTTGCTCCTGAGATTGGATAATTTGGGTCATAAAAGGTTACAGGGTATCGCACCCATTTTTGTATACTATCGGGTTTTTGAACATAAACCATGCGGTCTTTTTTTGAATCGGGCAAGTAAAAATAAGTATCGTTCATGCCCAAAGGCTCAAATAAATGTGTACGTAAAAACTCGTCAAACGGCATTCCAGAGATTATTTCGATGAAATAACCCAATACATCAAGTCCTTCAGAATAAGAAAACTTTTCCCCTGGATTGAAATGAAGTGGTAGTTTTGCTAATTTTTTGATATTATCACTAATCTTTACATTTTTAGTGGTGTATAAATCAACAATTCCTGCTTTTTTATACATTGCTTTGAAGCTTTCATCACCATCAATTACGCCATAACCCAAGCCTGATGTATGGGTCAATAAATGTCGAATAGTTATTTCTGACTTAGCAGCTTCGGTCGTATAAGTTGTATCGGAAAACTTGAATGACTTGATAACTCTTGGATTTTTGAATTCGGGAATAAACTTGGAAATTGGATCGTCTAACGAAAACTTTCCTTCTTCATAAAGCATCATTACGGCAGTAGAAGTAATGGCTTTTGACATAGATGCTATACGGAAAATATCGTCCGTTTTCATTAAGCGTTTAGTCTGGACATCGGCATATCCAAAGGCTTTTTGATAAACAATTTGACCATTTCGAGTAAAAAGAGCAACCATTCCTGGCAATTTATCTTGTTTGATAAGTTCGTTCAATGCAATGTCAATTCGTTTCAATCTTTCGGACGAAATGCCAACCGCTTCGGGCGAAGAGGCAACTGAAAGAGGTGTTGCGGTTGCCGAAGAAGTTAAAACCGTTTGAGCTTCACAGTTGATAATTATCAAAGAAGCAACAAATAATTGTAATAAATTTCTCATAAGGGAAGAAGGGAGTTTTTTTACAATGATACAAAATTATTATACTATTTAAAGATAATATATCAAAAAAGAATTAACATTCAAGAGAGATATTTTTAAAATATAAAGATTTTCTTATACATAATATGCAGGTCTTTGGTATTGTTTAACAAGGATAAATGGTTTATTATTGTACAAGATAACTTGACCGTTAAGTAAATATTTAACTTTATTTCAAATAATGTTAAAATATATTTTTAAATTTATTATTTATTGCACGCACTTCAATATTAATGAATCTAAACTTATATGGCTATGAAAAAATTTTATCCTCTTCTTCTACTCCTTGTTTGTTTTTCGTCTTTTAGCCAGCAAGGACCATCAGATATTCTTACAGGTCGTCTTGTCAGGATTTCGCCAAAATTGACTGATATTAAGTATGAAGTACCCATTGATACGAAAAAGCAATCGATTAAAAGTCCAAAATATCAGGAATTAAGAGACAAAATAAATAAAAGAGTACGATTCCCTGTCGAAAATCTTAATGCTGTTAGTTCAGACGAAGCACTTCAAAAAAGTGTAAAAACCGTCAATCAAGGTCCTTCTACGTCGGTATTAACCTCGTCTTTTGATGGAAATGGAACAACAGACAATTCGGCAGTAGGTTTTGGTTTATTAGCACCACCAGACCCTGTATTATGTGTAGGACCAAACCATGTAGTCCAAATGATAAATTTGGTTCATAAGGTTTTTAATAAATCTGGTACACTTTTGTCAGGTCCTTTGAAATTCAGCACAATTGCCTCTACTTCAACCGACGATGGCGACCCAATTACCCTCTATGACCATATTGCTGATAGATATATTTTGATGCAATTTAGTAGCCTTTTTACCAGTGGAAGTGAATCGCTGATTTTTTGTGTTTCACAAACCAATGACCCCACAGGCTCTTATTATGTATATGAATTTCTTACTCCAGGCAA
The DNA here is from genome assembly GCF_043780375.1 of Emticicia sp. GTDB lineage: Bacteria > Bacteroidota > Bacteroidia > Cytophagales > Spirosomataceae > Emticicia. The sequence continues at coordinate 2,021 of NZ_JAYWCU010000084.1, forward strand.
ATTTCCAGATTACCCACACGTAGGTATCTGGAACAATAGCTATGTTGTTACTACACATAATTTCAATGTTCAAGGAACTGCTTACCTAGGACAAGGTTTTTGGGCTTTTGATAGAAATAAAATGGTTAGTGGAGAGCCAACTGTAACGGGTGTAGCCTTCAATGCTACTGGTGCTACTGATGGGGGGTATTTACCTGCAAGTTTTGAGGGGTTTAAAACCCCAGACCCTACTTCTCAGCCCACTTTTATTACTTTTGATGCCGATGAATTTGGTGGATCAGACCGATTATTAATAAGAACATTAACGCCTAATTTTGTTAATCCTGCTTCGTCTGTGTTAAGTAGTGCAACAAGTTTGCCAGTAGCTGCTTTTGATGCTCGTTCTCCATCGGCTAGCCCAATCGAGCAACAAGGTACTGCTGTACGTTTAGATGCCATTGCCGACCGAATGATGAGTAGAATTATTTATAGAAGATTCGACAATTATGAATCTTTAGTTATGAATTATGCAGTAAATGTCAGCGGTGTAAGCCCCACATCAGCAACTACTTATCAAGCTGCAACTCGGTGGTATGAACTAACCAGAGCTACCCCAGCAAGTGCATGGACAGTAAATCAACAATCTACGTTTTCTCCTACAGCCATAAGCGGTACAACAGGTATAAACCGATGGATGGGTTGTGCAGGAATTGACCAAAGAGGAAATATGGCACTTGCCTATAGTAGGTCAAGCACTACGAACTTTCCAGATATTTATTATGCTGAAAGAAAAAAAACTGACCCAGTGAGTACTCTTGGTTCTGAACAAGTTTTTCATGCATCTGGTGGCTCTCAAACACATTCGAGTGGTAGATGGGGCGATTATTCGGCAATGACAACTGACCCATCAGACGAAGAAACACAATGGTTTACGGCGGAGTATTATGCAGCTACTGCCAGCGTCAATTTCAAAACTCGTATTGGTAGTTTTAAAATTAATGACCCCCTCACTACGCCAACAGTTCATTTTCAAAAGGGGGGAACAATTGCACGGCAGAAGGAATCTATAACGCTTTTGCCACCTTCTACTTTTTATAAAGATTATCCGATAACTCTTTTGATTGACCAAGCTCCAACACAACCTGTAAACGTTACTTTATCTAAGACTGGAACAGCAACCGAAGGAGTTGACTATGATTTACTCAATAGTACATCGTTAGTTTTAAATGGGTCAAATTTAACACAAACTTTTACACTTCGTGTTTACGATGATATGATTGGGGAAGTTGATGAATACATTGACTTAGAATATACACTCAATGCCAATGCTGGAAACGGAATAGCAGGAGCATATAATCAAAAGCATCGTATCACAATTATTGGAAATATCGTTTGTCCGTCAACAAATGTAGCTGTTACAAGACCAACCACTTTTTGTGAAGGGGATTCAACTATTTTTAATGCAAATTCTGACCCTAATTATACTTTTCAATGGTACAAAAACAATGTATTGATTGGCGGTGCTACTCAAGCCCAATATATTGCCAAAACTGTAGGTAGCTATCGTGTGGAAATCACACGCCTTGGCTGTACTTTATCGTCGAACTCCATTGCTGTTATCATTAATGTTGGCACACCAGTACCAACCACGGTTAGTAGATCAATAACTTTTGGAACAGTAATTACACCAGGTAATGGTTTACAAGCAAGTTCAGCATGTCCTGGTGTTCAAACAGTTAATTACTCAGGTCCGACCATTGGTTATGATAACAATACAAAAAGTGGAGCAGACCCCCAAGTAACCGTGTCAGGTGTTGGAACAAATCTTGGAAAAACAAAAGTATCAGTTACTTGGAGAAAAAGAAGTGGTGGAACAATCAATGATTGTGGAACAGCAGGAGGCTCTGGACAACCTTTTTATGATGAGGTTTCATTTAGAATACAAGCTCCAAATGGTACAATCATTAATTTACTCAATGCAAATACCTATTCAATTGGCTCTACACCGTTAGGCGTTTTGACTACTGTTTTTGAAGATGGAGGTGCCGCGGTTGGAAGCCTACCAGCAAATGGCACTTTTAATCCTGCACAAGTGTTGTCAGCATTGAATGGGACAGACCCTAATGGTATTTGGAAACTCCTTGCCAATGATGCTGCTGCAAGCGACCCACTTTGCGTAGAGTCGTTTTCAGTAAATGTGCTTACACCAAGTTCGGGTGGTGCGAGTAGTATTACGTGGTATAACAGTGCAACGGCTACTGTTTCGGTTGGCTCAGGAGCCGAGTATATTCCTACAGATACTGCACCAGGCACATACACTTACTTTGCTGAAGCAAATTGTTCGGGTATTACTGTATGTGCAACGAGTGTGCGTAAACCTGCCACTCTTACTATTACTTGTCCAGTAGTTACAGCCCCAACTGGCACTTCAAACCCAACAATTTGTAGCAATACAAGTGCTTCACTATCAGCAAGCTGTGCTGCTGGAACTGTAACCTGGTATAATGCAAGTAGTGTAGCGATCCCATTTACTGGTTCGCCTTTTGTAACACCAAATCTTACATCAAATACAACTTATAATGTTCGTTGTGAAAATGGTGGATGTTTAAGCCCATTTACGGTTGTCACAGTAACTGTTGGAGGAACATTAGCTGCCCCAACCGGTACTTCAAACCCAACAATTTGTAGCAATACAAGTGCCTCACTATCAGCAAACTGTGCTTCTGGAAGTGTAACTTGGTATGATGCAAGTAGTGTAGCGATTCCATTTACTGGTTCGCCTTTTGTAACACCAAATCTTACGGTAAGTACTACTTATAATGTTCGTTGTGAAAATGGTGGATGTTTAAGTCCATTTACGGTTGTTACAGTTACAGTTGGAGCATTGGCTGCCCCAACGGGTACTTCAAATCCAGCAATTTGTAGCAATACAAGTACTTCACTATCAGCAACTTGTGCTACTGGAACCGTAACTTGGTATGATGCAAGTAGTGTAGCGATTCCATTTACTGGTTCGCCTTTTGTAACACCAAATCTTACATCAAATACCATTTATAATGTTCGCTGTGAAAATGGTGGATGTTTAAGTCCATTTGCGGTTATTACAGTAATAGTAAATCCAATTCCAATTGTTGATGCTGGAGCAAATCAAACAATTTGTGCAGGTGCAATGGCTACATTATCAGCAACATGTAATCTACAGTCTGTAAATGCAACATTAAGTGGTTCTTCCGAAGTACCAGCCAATGGTTCGACTGCAACAGGTAGTGTGAAAGGAACTTTTAATACTACTACTAATCAATTGAACTTGACAATTTCATTTAATGGCTTGAGTGTCAATGCCTCTGCTGGTCATATTCATAATGGTGCAAGTGGCGTAAATGGACCTGTAATAGTACCATTTGGAGGTGTTCCTGCTTCAACTTCAGGTACTTTTACTTATAGTGGAGTTTTTTCGGGAGCTGATGCAACAGCTTTGTTAGCAGGAAACACATATGTTAATATACATAATTCAACTTTTCCAGGTGGTGAAATAAGAGGACAGTTGAGTGCTACGTGTGTAGCCAATAATTATGTTTGGAATCCTGGAAATCAGAATGGACAAACGGTTTCGGTAAGTCCTATTATAACTACAACTTATATCCTTACTGCAAGTAATACAACGACGGGATGCTCGGCAACGTCAACCACTTCAGTAATTGTAAATACCGTAAATGCCACTGCCAGTAATACTGGGCCTTACCTAACAGGTCAGACTATTCAATTAAATGCAACAGGTGGCAGTTCTTATAGTTGGGCAGGTCCAAATTCATTTACGAGTACATCAAATCCTGCAAACATTTCAAATGCAACCCTTGCCATGGCGGGTATTTATACCGTTACTGTAACTCAGGGTAGTTGTTCGGCAACCGCTACAACATCTGTTATTGTTAGCGACAACAATCCTTGTTTAACGGTAGTTGAATACGATTATGTGCAGGCAGGAAATCCGTTCGTTTTTAAATTCCCATTAGTAAACAATATGGTAATCGCTGAAGTGCCAGAAGAAACATCAATTTTAGTTAATCCGATTTGTTCGACGGTAACAATTGAAAGTTTTAGAATGAGAATTCAAGGATTGCCTTATTTGCATGAAGTTGTAGAAAGTATCTCTCCGTTTGCATTGTTTAATAATACAGGCGTTTCTGTTTTAGGAAGGCACTTATTACCAGGGGCTTATTCACTTACAATCACAGGCTATGAACAAGATAATGCTCTCGGAAATATTACTTATGGGCCAATCATTACCAATTTCACCATTGTGTCAAATTCGGCAAGTATTTCTGCTCCATCATTTGTAGTTAATTCGTTGTGTGCAGGTAGCACATTTAATGTTAATTTTACCACAACTGGTGCATTCAACCCTGCAAACCTATTTGAAGTACAACTTTCTGATGCCAACGGAACATTCAATAATCCGACTGTTATTGGTAGTTCGCCATCGGCTGGTGTGGTGGCTTGTACTATTCCGATTAATATTGGTTTAGGCTCGAGCTATAAAATAAGGGTTGTTTCTACCAACCAAATAGTTGCTGGGACTACAAATGGCTCAAATTTGGTAGCTACAACGGCTTCATTAACTTTGGTTAGTCCAACCAATGATATTAGTGGAGGTACGACTACCCAGCAAGCTACTCAGATAATTACGGCTACCAACAAGGTACTTTCGCCTGCCAATACTATTTATAAAGCAGGAAATGCCATTTTGTTGAATGCTGGTTTTCAGGCAAACGCAAGTTCAGTTTTTAAAGCCGAAATTGGTGGTTGCAACTAATTTTAGTTCTTAAACAATCTTGATGGTGGATGAATTCAAAACTCATCCACCATTTTATTTATTGGTGTTTGCTACTAAGGCAAAAAACGCTTATTTTTGATAACTTTCTATGATTTTTCCTCAAATACTTAGAAGTGATTAAAATATTTCTTAAACTTGAATGTTCGTAAAAAATTCAACCATCTATTTATAATGAATAACCCAAATATTAACCGTCGTCGTTTCATTCAAGGAACTGCGGCATCGTTGGCTCTTTCTACTTTGAGTGTCAGTGGTATGGACGAGATTCTACAACCAGCCAAAACCTATCGAGTTGCCTTAATTGGAACCGGTTGGTATGGGAAAAGTGATTTATTTCGACTCATTCAAGTAGCTGATGTGGAGGTCGTGGCTCTTTGTGATGTTGATAAAAATATGCTCACCTCAGCAGGGAATTTAGTAGCAAAACGCCAAAAGTCACGTAAAATACCTGCACTTTATGGCGATTATAAAAAAATGATTGCCGAAAATCAATTAGATATTGTATTAATTGGAAGCCCAGACCACTGGCACGCATTGCAAGCAATTGATTGTATAAAAGCAGGAGCGAATGTGTATGTTCAAAAACCTATAAGCGTTGATGTAATAGAAGGAGAGGCAATGGTTGCCGCAGCTCGTAAATACAATAAAGTAGTACAAGTAGGTACGCAACGCAAAAGTACACCTCATTTGATTGAGGCAAAGAAAAATATCGTTGATGCAGGTTTGCTGGGCAAAATATCTCACGTAGAAATGTGCTGCTATTTTCACATGAGAAACAATGGAAATCCACCAGTAGAGCCTGTTCCTGATTTTTTAGATTATGAAATGTGGACAGGCCCTGCACCACTACGACCTTATGATGGACTTCCACATATACGTTGGTGGCGTACATTCAATGAATATGGAAATGGGATTATGGGTGATATGTGCATACATATGTTCGATACTGTACGTTGGATGTTGAAACTTGGTTGGCCAAATCGTATTAGTTCAACAGGTGGGATTTATGTTCAGAAAGAAGGGAAATCAAATATTGCAGATACCCAATCTGCTATTTTTGAGTACGATGAACTCAATTGTGTTTGGCAACATCGCTCTTGGGGAACACCCGCAAATCCTGATTATCCTTGGTCTTTTACACTTTATGGCGAAAAAGGTACTTTGTTTGCCAGTACAATGGCCTATGATTTTGTTCCACAAGGCAAAGGAGAAAAAATCCATAAAGACGTAGTTTATGAAAAAGAAAAATATCCAGAAGACCTTACCGAAGAGCGTATTGAACTAAATGCTGCTCCCGCTACAAGGCTTCATATGCTTGATTTCATTGCAGCCATTGAGAATAATTCGAGACCAGTTGCCGACATAGAGCAAGGACATATTTCTACCGCAAGTTGTCTGCTCGCTAATGTTTCAATGAAAATCGGACGACCAGTCGTTTATGACCCAAAGAAACGAGAAGTAGTAGGTGATGCCGAAGCAACGAAACTCCTCAAACGCCCATATCGAAAAGGTTGGGTGCATCCTGAGCCAGATAAGGTTTAATATTAAAAAAAGGCTTGAAGTTTTAAAACTTCAAGCCTTTTTTTAG
>NZ_JAYWCU010000085.1:0-18675 GCF_043780375.1 Emticicia sp.
TCTTTTCTATGCTGTTAATCGGTTTTTAGCAAATTTAGGCAAAAATGTAACAATCAATTTTTCAGATTTTAATCTAAACTAATTTTGCCCAAGTACTTAGGTTCAAAATACTGATGAGTTTGTTTTTATATTTTAGGTTAATAAATTTAAAATATTGTTTGTAAAAAAACGAGTTTTTAAAGCATCAAGTCCAAAAGTAAAGAACCCACAGAAAGAACTCAAAGCACCGCCATCGCTTTAATCACTTGCGATTTTGGGTCGAGCCAAGAATCAAACATTTTAGGTAACTCATCAAAATTGGTTTGGTGAGTTATCCATGCTTTTGTATCAATTTTACCACTTTCCATTTGCTGAATAATATTTGTAAAATCAGTAGGAAGTGCATTTCTACTCGCTAAAAGTGTAACCTCACGGCGATGAAAATCAGGGTCAAAAAAGGTAACTTCTCCTTGAAAAAGACCTACATAGACTAATTTTCCACCAAAAGCCAAAAGCGAAAAAGCCTTCATCATTGATTGTGCATTGCCTGTGGCATCAAAAATTATTGTTGGTAAATTTCCACCAAGTATTTTTCGTAAATTATCTGTCGAAAAATCATCTGTTGGTACGATGCTATAATCTGTTCCGATGATTTCGTTGGCAAAATCAAGCCTTTGTTTACTAAAATCCATTACGGCAATTTGTGCCTGATGAATTTTGGCAAACTGAATGACTGAAAGTCCAATTGGCCCAGCACCAATGACTAAAACAATATCGTTTGAATTGACATTTGCACGTTGCACTGCATGAGCTCCGATGCCCAAAGTCTCTACCAAAGCCAATTGTTCGTAACTTAATATGTCAGAAGGATGCAGTTTATTTGCAGGAACTTTCATGTATTCGCACATGCCACCATCACTATGAACACCCATTACTTTTAGGTTTTCGCAGCAATTTGATTTGCCATTTCTGCAAGATTGGCAATGACCACAATTGAGATATGGCTCAACCGAAACTTTATTGCCCACAACAATTTTATCGTTTGCAACACCTTTTCCTAAGGCAATCACTTCTGCCCCTAATTCATGCCCAAGCACCCGTGGATAACTAAAAAATGGCTGTTTGCCTCGGTAAGCATGATAATCTGTGCCACAAATACCAATGCGATGAATTTTTAAAAGAGCTTCATTTTCTGCTAAATCATCGTTTATTTCTCGGTCTGTTAAGACAAGCTCACCAGGCTGATTTAATATGATTGTTTTCAAAGTATTGTAATTTTAGAATCGAGTAAATTAAAGTTTCAAAATAGACCTATCTAAATGCACATATCCACCATCGACATGAATTAATTGCCCAGTTGTGTGACTCGAGGCATCTGAAAGTAAAAATACGACCATATTGGCTATTTCTTCGGCAGTTGTCATGCGGTTTTCTAACGGAATTCTGGCATTGATTTCTTGCAATGTTTCTGCTGGATTTGGCAATGTTTTTATCCATTTTTCGTAAAGAGGCGTATAACATTCTGCAACAATCAGGGCATTTACTCTGATGCCGTATTTCAATAATTCGACCGCCCATTCACGCGTGAGTGCATTTCGGCCACCATTAGACGCTGCGTAGGCAGAGGTATTTCCTTGTCCTGTTTCAGCTACTTTTGAACTCACATTGACAATCGCACCTTTGCTGAGTTTCAAGGCAGGCAAAGCATGATGAGCCATCAGATAATAATGTATCATGTTGCTGTGAAGCGAAGCCATAAATCGAGCATAATCTCCATTTTCGAGACTTACGCCATCATTTACCCCTGCATTATTTACCAAACCATCAATTCTTGCGAACTTTTTCATGATAGTATCCACCGCATTTTTGCAGGCTTCGGGGTTTGAAAGTTCAGCTACTACTTGAAACGATTGTTTGTTTTCTTTGGCAAGCTCATCAACTAAAAGGGTATTGTCTTTTTCGTTTCGTCCAACAATTACAGGAATCGCTCCTTCGTTTGCCAAAACCTTTACAATTCCTTCGCCAATACCTTTGGCACCACCCGTAACGATGATTATTTTATCTTTTAAATGTAAATTCATTTTAATATTTTTTTCAATTTTTAGTGAGATGAACCAAGTTTTATGTACTTTACTTTAGCATTTTTCAAAGCAAAATACAATACGACCGTAAAGCAAAGAGCGGGCACGATATAAGAAGTCTGAATATTTGTCACATCAGAAATACGCCCCATAATAACTGGAAAAATGGCACCGCCTACAATAGCCATAATTACTAAGGATGAACCAATTTTGGTTTTTTCGCCCAAACCTCTGATACTCAAAGCAAAAATAGTTGGAAACATGATAGACATAAAGAACTCTACGCCAATTAAAGCATAAATTGAAACCATTCCATTAGTCATAATAGCAATAATAAGTAAAGCAAAGTTGATGACACTATAAATCGCTAAAAGGCGAGATGGGGCTACAAATCGCATGAGATATGTACCTACAAAACGACCAATCATAAAGCCTAATAATGCTCCCGAAAGGAAAAAAGCTGCACTTCGTTCTTCGATTCCTGCTACTTTGTCTGAAAAACGAATAAAAAAACTACTCACGCAAACTTGAGCTCCAACATAAAAAAATTGAGCAATTACACCCAAAATGAGATTCTTTTCTCCCCAAATTGAGTCACTTGAGCTGCTTGTTTCATCAGTTTCTTCTTTGATTTCTGGCAAAGCTGTTCGCCAAATCAAGATGGCTACCAAAAGTACAACTACGCCGATCAGCAAAAAAGGAGTTTGCACCGATGATGCTTCATGGTTGAGGTATTCATTGAGTTGGTCGGTGGACATTGCTTGCTCTTCTTGAGCTGTAAGCGTTTTGCCCGATAAAATAAATAATCCACCAGCCAAAGGAGCTAAAAAAGCTGCCAAACCATTGAAAGATTGAGCGAAATTAAGTCTTTGTGTGGCAGAATCGGCATCGCCTAAGACCGTAATATAGGGATTTGCAGCAGTTTCGAGAAAAGTAAGACCACTTGCAATTACAAACAATGCAACCAAAAAGAACGCATAATTGCGGAGTTCGGCAGCAGGATAAAATAAAAATGTTCCTACTGCAAAGAGCAATAAACCGAGTGTAATACCATATTTATAGCCATATTTTTTCATGAATAAACCTGCGGGTAGAGCCACCAAAAAATAGGCAATATAAGAAGCTGAATCTATCAAAGCAGACTGAAAATCGGTTAATTGACAAGCTTTTTTGAGGTGTGGAATCAAGATAGGGTTAAGATTGAGAGCAAATCCCCAAAGGAAAAATAGACTGGTTAATAAGATAAAAGCAAGCAGGTATTTATTTTTCATAGAAAGGTTGAATAGGGTTTTGTGATTGCTAATGCATCAAAAAACAAAAATAGACTAAATACTTAAATATTACATACTGCCCACACGGCATCAAACATTTTTTTTATGACAGCATCTATTTAATGAAGATGAAAATGCTTTATTTTGTGTTCTAAAACGCCCTATAAAATTCGTATGTTTAAAATTTCTGAAAACGGTACTCTGATTGATAATTTTGAAAAATTAGCCAAAATCTTTGATGGCGAACTATTTTTTGATGAATCGCATCAACATGAAGCTTTACGGGTGGTTTATTCGACTGATGCTTCGGTGTATCAAGAAAAACCTTTAGCAGTGGCCATTCCTAAAACGGTCTCAGATTTAGAGCAACTCATTGCTTTTGCCCAAGAGAAAAAAACTACGCTTATTCCTCGTGCTGCAGGTACTTCGTTGGCTGGGCAAGTGGTTGGCAATGGCATTGTGGTTGATATTTCTAAATATTTTAATAAAATTATTGAAGTTAATCAAGCCGAGAAATGGGTGAGAGTGCAGCCTGGTGTCATTCGCAATGATTTGAATGCGTATCTTCACCCTTACGGTTTACTATTTGGGCCAGAAACCTCAACTTCGAGCCGTGCTATGATTGGTGGCATGATTGGTAATAATTCGTGCGGACTTCATTCAATTGTTTGGGGCGATACCCGTGGTAATTTAGTGGAAATTACGGCTTTATTGAGCGATGGAAGTGAAGTAGTTTTCGGTGATTTAAGCCAAAAACAATTTCAAGAAAAATGTAAAGGTGACACTTTAGAAGCAAAAATATATCAGGAAATTAAAACTTTGATTGAAAATCCTGAAAACCAAGAAGCTATCGAAAAAGGGTTTCCTAATAAAGAAATTACAAGAAGAAATACTGGTTATGCTTTGGATTATCTTTTAGGAATTGCACCCAAAAATGGTGAAATTTTCAGATGCCCAATTGGAGGTTTGGGGGCTTTAATCGCTGGCTCAGAAGGAACATTGTGCTTAATTACTGAGGCTAAATTAAAATTGATTGACTTGCCACCTAAAGAATTTGCCTTGGTCAATGTGCATTGCAGCACAATAAGAGAGTCGCTTTTGGTAAATTTGCTTGCGTTGAAACACCAATGTTTTGCTTCCGAATTGATGGATGATTTAGTGTTGGAATTAACCAAAGGTAATATTGAACAAACTCGTAATCGTTCGTTTGTGGTAGGAAAACCAGCTGCGATTTTGATGGTTGAGTTTTTTGCTGATACGCTCGAATTGTTGGAAAAGAAAACTGCTCAATTTATTGAAGAATTGCACAGGGAAAACCTTGGATTTGCGTATCCAATCTTGCTAAATGCTGAGTGTACAAAGGCTTGGGATTTAAGAAAAGCAGCTTTGGGCATACTTTCCAACCAAAAAGGCGATTTTCAACCAACCAATTTGATTGAAGATTGTGCCGTTTCGCCCGAAGATTTACCTGATTATATTGATGAATTAGAGATTTTATTAAAAAAACATCAACTTCAATATTCTATTACTGCTCATGCAGGAGCTGGCGAGCTGCACGTGATTCCGATGATGAATTTGCGTACAAGTGAAGGTAAACAACTTTTTAGACAAGTATTGGCAGAAACGGCGGTTTTAGTTAAAAAATACAATGGTTCGCTTTCGGGTGAGCATGGAGATGGACGCTTACGTGGCGAGTTTTTGCCTTTTATGATGGGTGAAAAAAACTATGAATTATTCAAAGAAGTAAAGCATATTTTCGACCCAAATAATATTTTTAACCGTGGGAAAATTACAGATACACCCCCCATGAATGAGTTTTTAAGAGTTCAACAAGATCAACCTGAATCTGTTATTTCGACTATTTTTGATTTTTCAGAGCAAGACGGAATTTTGCGTTTAGCCGAAAAATGTGCTGGTTCAGGCGATTGTCGTAAAACCGAAATAACTGGCGGCACGATGTGTCCGAGCTATATGGCAACTCGCCAAGAAAAAGATACAACAAGGGCGAGGGCAAATATGCTGCGGCATTACTACACGACTCCTGCCACGATAGGAAGTGAGTTTTTAGCTCCTCCATCGGGGGCGGCTGTTAAGGATGTTTTAGGTTTATGTCTTTCTTGCAAAGGCTGTAAGTCTGAATGTCCGTCGAGTGTTGATGTTGGCAAGATGAAAGCCGAATTTATGCAACATTATTACGATCAGCATGGTGTGCCTTTGCGTTCAAAATTGGTTGGTAATTTTAGTAAATTGATGCAATTGGCCTCTATTGCACCGTGGGCTTATAATTTGATTTTTGAAAATGAAGGCTTGCGTAAAATCGCCAATAAAATGGTAGGTTTTCACCCAGAGCGAACAATGCCAAATTTGGCAAAAACAACGCTAAAAGCTTGGAATAAAAGTCAAGACCAGAAAGATATAAGTCAAAAACAAGTTTTTCTTTTTTGTGATGAATTTACTAATTATAATGATGTTGAAGTTGGAAAAAAACTCATAAGCCTTTTACAAAGACTTGGTTATCAAGTAAGTATTCCAGAGCATATTGAGTCGGGGCGTTCTTATTTATCAAAAGGGTTAGTGCGGAAAGCTCAGAAAATTGCCATCAAAAACGTAGAAAAACTCAAAAACTTAATTACTGACCAAACCCCTTTGATTGGCATAGAACCTTCGGCAATACTAACTTTTAGAGATGAATATTTAGATTTAGTTCCTAACGAATTAAAGGCATCAGCTCAAAAAATAGCTAAAAATACTTTTCTGTTTGAAGAATGGTTTGCCCAAGAAATTGACCGAGGAAATATTAGAAAAGAACAATTTACCGACGAAAAACGACTGATAAAATTGCATGGACATTGTCATCAAAAAGCACTTTCGAGCCTTACTCCAAGCAAAAAAGCTATGTCGTTACCACAAAATTATGAAGTACATTTAATTCCATCGGGTTGTTGTGGCATGGCAGGTTCATTTGGCTACGAAAAAGAGCATTACGATGTTTCGATGCAAATCGGGGAGTTAGTCTTATTTCCAACCGTCAGAAAACAAGCGGAGGATACAATAATTGCTGCCGCTGGCACGAGCTGTCGTCACCAAATTAAAGATGGAACAGGTAGAATTGCTTTCCACCCAATTGAAATTTTGTTTGATGCTTTGAAATGAAAATAACCAAAAACTTTCCAAAAGTTTCTATTTTTATTGCCGCTCGCAATGAAGAAAATAATATTTTAGATTTATTGCATTCATTAGAAAAACTGACTTACCCTAAAGAGTATCTACAAATATTAATTGGAAATGATGGCTCGACTGACCGAACTGAAGAGATAATTCAAGAATTTATTGCTCAAAAGTCGAAACGTTGTACCGCTCATTATCAGTTATTTAATATCGAAAACCAAGTAGCTGAACTCAAAGGGAAAGCGAATGTTTTGGCACAATTGGCACATTATGCTAAAGGTGAATATTTTTTCTTTACTGATGCAGATGTAGAAGTTCCTGAATGCTGGATTGAAGAAATGCCGAAAATTGAAGGTGTTGCTACAGGCATTACATTGGTGAAATACAGCAATTGGTTTGAGGCTTGCCAAGCAATAGAGTGGTTTTTTGCTTTATATTTAATGAAACGAATGACCGATTACAAGATTCCATCTACAGCAATGGGTAATAATATGATGGTTTCGGCAAAGGCATATTGGGCGGTTGGCGGGTATGAAAAAATAGGTTTTTCGATTGTCGAAGATTATGCTCTTTACAAAGCAGTTGTTGATAAAGGATTTGAATTTAGGCAAGAATTTGAGCCTTCTCTAATGACGGTTACTAAACCACCACCCAATTACTTTGAGCAACGCAAACGTTGGGTAACGGGTGGAATTGCCTCAAAATCAATATTAATCATACCGGCACTAATTCAAGGATTAGTTTTGCCTATTTTGTTGATTATCAGTTTGTTAAGTTGGAAAGTTTCTGTCTATGTTTTTGTTATTAATTTTTTGATTAACTTCTTTTATGGGTTCAAAATTTTAAAAAAACTTAATCAAATTCATTTATTAAAATACCTTCCTGCTTATACAATCTATATGTACGTGTTTTGGTTTTTGCAATTGATTGCCTATGCTATGCCAACCAAATTAGTTTGGAAAGGGAGGAGTTACAGCTAAAATAACAAGCTAAATTGGCAGAGCATTTGTAATAAAAATCTACACGGTTAAAAGTGCCAAAGTAGCATTAAATAAGTGTGGCTTTTTTTCTATTATTTTATTGCCAGTTTGGTTTTGAAATCACCATAAGGAAAAAAAAATATGAAGAATAACAAAGCAGATATTGCTGTTATCTCCTTGCTCTTTGTACTCACTTTCTGCCGCCAAAACTAAATTTTGCTTACTAAACCAATCACTTTCGATGCAAATACCATCTGGCGTCACTTCACTATTTTTCTTGCCTTTTGTGCATTTTGCTCCAATAACTTTCCATCTATATTTATCTGATGAAAATCATGTTAGACATACTTTTTCAATTTAAAATAAATCCAAAGCAGTAACGACATACCAACCATGCCTCCGAGTGTTAAAAAATATCCATTGGGATGGCGGAGCTCGGGCATATTGTCGAAATTCATGCCATAAATACCTGCAACGAAGGTCAGAGGCATGAAGATAGCAGTAAAAACCGTTAAAGTTTTCATTACTGAGTTCATCTTATTGCTCAAACTCGTAAGATAAATGTTTTGAATGCTTTCAATCATTTCACGATAGTTTTCAATCGTTTCGAGCGTTTGTAAAACATGGTCATAAATATCTCGTAAATAAACATTTGTTTCAGGATGAATTAAAGGGGAATCATCTCTTGTAAGTGAGCCAAAAATATCACGCAAAGGCAAAACTGCTTTACGAATTTGCATTAATTCTCTTTTCAATCCATACAATATTGCTTGGTCTTTTTGATGGGGATTTTCGATAATTCTTATTTCTAATTCTTCTAATTTTTCGCTAAATTGTTCAATAACAACAAAGTAATTATCTACAACCAAATCGCAGAGCGAATATAATAAATAATCTGCTTTTCCTTTACGAGTTTTACCAACCGATGTCTTCAATCTTTCATAAATAGCTCCAAATACATCAGATTTATGAACTTCTTGGAATGAAATGACATAATCTTGTCCCAGAATTAAAGCAACGTGTTCAGATTCTATCTCATTGTTTTCGACATTAAATTGAAGCATTTTCATTATAATAAAGATGTTATGCTCACCAAAATGCTCTAATTTAGGTTTTTGTTCAGTGTTTAATACATCTTCAAGCAAAAGTGGATGCAGGTGATAATGTTTGCCCACGGCTTCCACTACCGAAACTTCATGTATGCCATCAACATCAAGCCAATTTACGTGATCTTCGGGATAGTCTGACCTGCAATCATTCAGCACTTTTATGATTTTTTGCTGGTAGAATTCTTGGTTGAATTCTACCAATTTTATAATAGTATCTTGAGCCGTTTCTTTGCCTACATACACAAGTGTACCTGGCGAAGTAAATGCTTTTTTCTTGATATATTTTTCGAGTTTTTTGTGATTTTTCGACATGATTTATTCTTTGTTTTCTAAGAACTGCTTATTGAAATTGAGTAAAAAAACTTCTTTTACCCCACGAGTGATGGCTGTATAAAGCCATCGAATAAAGTCGCTATCTACTTGATTTTCAGGTAAATAGCCTTGGTCTATAAATACGGCATCCCACTGCCCGCCTTGCGATTTGTGGCAAGTAAGAGCATAAGCAAATTTAACTTGAAGGGCATTCAAATAACTGTCTTTTCGAAGTAAATCTTGGCGTTCTTTTTTAGATTTTACCCAAAAATAATCTTTCAAAACATTCTCATAAAGCAACTTGTTTTCCTCGCTCGTGAGTGTTGGTGCATTTGAATAAAGAGTATTAAGAATAATTTTAGTATCAAATTCTTCTTCGTCAGGATAATCTATCAATTTGAGCGTAACATTGGCAAAACGTAGTCCGTGCATTTCTTCTTCCCGACGAATTTTCAGCACTTCTACAAAATCACCGTTAGCAATAAATCCAGCTTTTGATTCTTCGCCCAAAACTGTATAATTATTACGTACTACCATCAACATATCGCCCGATTCAAGCTCATTTTCTGAGTAATTAATGGTGTTTCTAATATACCTATTATACTGCACCGCCGTTTTGTTTGAACGAGTAATAATAGTCGTGTTTTCTCGCCCATATTTATCATAAGCGTACCTGATACCATCTTCCAAACGCTCGCTGGTCATACGATAAAAATCTCGGTATTTGCTGGTAACTAATTGAATATTAGGCACTTCTGCCGTTAATTGTTTCCGTAAATCGGTGGCATTTGTCAATATTCCCGAACCTTCACCTTGTCGCATTACTTCGGTTAGGCAATGCTCAGTAAGTGAAGTATGATAGCGATTTCGGAGGTGGTCTGCATCCAAAGCTGGACTAAAAGCGATACCAACAGGCGGCAATTGTGCTTCGTCGCCAATCAATAAAAGTTTATTAGTTTCTTGCTCAAAAACAAAGTCTAATAAATCGTGCAACAAGCTATTTGTACCAAATTCTCGCACGTCCGAAATCATCGATGCCTCATCAACAATGTAAACGGTGCCTTCTTGGTTATTTTTTTGGCGTTCAAAAACCAAAGCTCCTGTATAGGCGTTTTCGACTTGACGATAGATTTTTTTATGAATTGTCAAAGCAATCTTTTTTGAATAGCTCGACATCACTTTTGCTGCTCGACCCGTTGGTGCAAGCAGTACGGTTTTATAACCAAATTCCTTTAAAACCTTAATCAAAGTACCTACAAAAGTCGTTTTTCCAGTTCCTGCATAGCCTTTGAGCATAAAAACATCACGAAATTTTTCTTCGTCAAGGATAAATTCATCCATCAACTCAAACAATTTTGCTTGCCCCAAAGTAGGAGTGAAGGGGAATTTTTTAAGAAATCGTTCTGAAGGTTTTACGTTTTCGTCGAGGGCCATTTTTTGAAAGATATGAGATACAAGATTCCGAGATATGAGGAAAATTTCAGAATTTTTTCTTGCCAATTTATTTTAAACAATGACATTCTTTCTAAAATTTCGTATATACAATCTCGAATCCGAATGCAAAATAAACCTTTAAATTTTAAAAAACATTCACACATTCAGTAAATCACTCGTTTTTGATTCATTATCTTTGCAAACTTTAATAGATTTTTGTTAAATGCTCTCAACAAATCACCAAATAATCGCCCAACAACTTTATGGAAACCGTATTCGGGTGAGGGTGTGTGGTGTTTGCATCGAAAATGGACAAATTTTGTTAGTTTGTCATCGACCAATTTTGGGTAAGAATGATTATTGGTGTCCGCCTGGAGGTGGTGTTGATGAAGGTGAAACTGCCGAAGAAACTCTCCGACGAGAATTTTTGGAGGAAACTGGTCTCAAAATAGAAGTCGGACGCTTATTATTAACAAAAGAATTTGTTCAAGCACCATTACATGCTGTTGAACTTTATTTTTCTGTAAAAATTTTATCGGGAAATCTAATAAAAGGTCATGACCCCGAAATGAATCTCAGCGAACAATTGATTAAAGAAGTGAGTTGGCTACCTCTGCAAAACAATGTTTTTTCGATGAGTGAGTTTGATTTAGTAGAAAATACTTAGAAAATAGTTGAATTTTGCTTAAAATTGTAAAGAAAAGACAATTTTGTATCTGTGAAAATAAAACATTTGCCATAATTTGGAGACTTTAGCTATAAATATATCACCAAGTTTCGAGATTAAAGACGACCGCTTTAATAGCAATCAGATTGCCGAAAGCCATCTTTTGATTGAAGTAAGCCGTGACCGTTTTCGCTTTGCTGTGTATCATTCAGAACACGATGTAATTATGTGGTTGGAAGATTATCATGTTTTTTCGTTACTGACTGAAAATCAATTACTTAAATCGCTCAAAACTATTTTTCAACAGCATAATTTTTTGTCAGCAAACTATTGGAAAACTATCCGTTTGACTGTCAATGCTAATAATTTTACTTTGATTCCTGACGAATATTATGAAGCTGATGAAGCTACTAAATATCTCAACTTTGCTGCCGGGAAAAATCTTTCTGACCGTGAGCAAATTTTTGATTTTAAGCATAGTCGTTTTGGTGTAGTAAGTGTTTTTGGCGTACAAAAAGAACTAATTGGCTGGTTTCGAGAAATGTATCCTGCCCGAAAAATTACACCTGTTCCTGTGCTTGGGTCGCTTATTGAAGGCATCGTGCAAGACCGAAATAACAATGGGTTGCACCTATATTTTGAAGATAATCATATATCAATAATTTATTTTAAAGATGCCAAGTTGCATTTTTGTAACCGTTTTCATTTTCGTACTTCACAAGACATGGTTTATCATGTACTTTTTGTAATGAATGAATTGAGCTTACAAACCGAGATGCCCGTTACTTTTTATGGCGAAATTACTTCATTTTCTGAAGGATATATACAATTGAGTGAGTCGCTAAAAAATATAAAATTTGCACTAAATCCTATAAAATTGCGTTTTAGTCAATACTTTGATGATTTACCAGAACACCGATATTATACTTTGTTTAGTTCGTATCATTTGTATTAATAGAACACTATCAATAGTTAATAGACTTGTTGCAATGGGAGTTTGGATTTAAAAAAAGGCTATTTTTAAACGAATAATCTTCCATAGCAAGAAGTCTAATATATAGTTAATTCAAAATGATTAGCTAAATCAAATACTTGGACTTTAAAATACGTCAATCATAGATGAAAAAAGTTGCTTTCTTTCCTGGTTCATTCGACCCTTTTACGAAAGGGCATGCCGATATTGTGATGCGAGGACTAAAGCTTTTTGATGAAATAATTATCGGAATTGGCACAAATTCGGCTAAAAAACGATATTTTTCGTTAGAAATGATGACAGAGAAAATCAGACAGACGTTTAAGAGTAATGATAACTTGAAAATCATTTCTTATGACGACCTAACAGCTAATGCGGCAATTAAATGTGGGGCAAATTTTCTGTTAAGAGGCTTGCGAAATACAACCGATTTTGAGTACGAAAATACGATTTCACAAGTAAATCGTCATTTAGTAGGCGAGCTGGAAACAGTTTTCTTGATTACTTCGCCCGAATTAGCCCCGATAAGCTCAACAATCGTACGAGAATTGCACAAATACGGAGCAAAAGTTGATGACTATTTGCCTTATGATTTGGAAAAAAAATAAGTAATGTGAATCTTATAATGTGAATATATTAATGAAAAATATCTTATTGCTATCTATGGTTTTGTTTGTATTCGGCTGTAAAAAGACCGAGACAATAACTGAACCTAAAAAAGTTATCTCAGCAAACTTTTGGAAACTTGACCGATTTGCTGATGTTGAGGGTAAAACTTTGAGTCAAAATCAGCTAAATTCGCAAGCTCAAGCACTTTTTGGCTTAGATTATGAATTTCGTAATGATAACGTAACTCGTGCGAAAGACCGTATTACTAAACAAATCTTGAATGCCGGCACATGGTATTTATTAGATGCTAACCAAACTTTAGATATTGATATTTTGGGTTTTAAAGGTAAATTTAAAGTCATTGAAATATCAAAAAATAAAATGATTTTACAGGCTGAAAATAACAAAATGATTAGTGCAGGACAATTTGTCAATATGGAGTTTTTACCTGCTTTATAAAACCATAAATGCTATCTAATCTTTCCTACTTAGGAAGGGTTGGGTTGTTTTCTTCAAAAAAAAGTGAAATTTTCTTCCGAACCTATTATTACTGAAGCGAGTGTCTTATTGACCGACAGCCGTTTTGTTTCTCAACCTGATCATAGCATTTTCTTTGCCATCAAAGGTGAACGCCATGATGGGCATCAATTTATCGAAGAACTTTACCAAAAAGGAGTTCGAGAGTTTGTTGTAGAGAAAAAAGCGATTACTGACGATTTGAAAAATCGTTTTAAAAAATTGCCTAATGCTAAAATCTTCTTGGTCGAAAATAGCATTCGAGCCTTACAAAATCTTGCACAAGAACATCGACTCAAATTTGATATTCCTGTGGTAGGTATTACAGGTAGTAATGGCAAAACGATTGTAAAAGAATGGTTAAGCGTATTATTGGCAAAAGATTATGATTCGGCACGCCGCTCGGTTATAAAAAGCCCAAGAAGCTATAATTCTCAATTAGGTGTGGCACTTTCAGTTTGGGAAATTAACGAAAATCATACACTTGGAATCTTTGAGGCAGGTATCTCCAAATCGGGGGAAATGGAAAACCTTGAGCCAATCATTCGCCCTTCTATTGGTATTTTTACAAATGTTGGTTCGGCACATGACGAAGGTTTTAGAAGTAGAAAACAAAAAACTACGGAAAAATTGCGACTCTTTCGCCGAAGTAAAACCCTGATTTATTGTAAAGATTATGAAGATATTGATGATGAGATTCGTTTACTTTTGAAAGCTGTCAACCCAACGATTGAGCTTATTGGTTGGTCGAAAAAAGCAGGAAGTAATATATTCGTTAATGCAACAAAATCGGCAACTTATTGCACTTTACAGATTCTGTGGAATAGTAAAATCTATGATTTCCAGATTCCATTCGCCGATGATGCTTCTATCGAAAATGCTACGCATTGTATATTTTTAATGCTTCATCAATCAATTGAAGTAGCAGAAATTCAAGCTCGTTTAAATTTGCTCAAACCAGTTGCCATGCGTTTGGAATTGAAGCAAGGAATTAACGATTGCTACCTGATAGACGATACTTATAATAACGATTATGCTGGACTTTCAATGGCTCTTAATTTTATGAGTCAGCAACACACAAAACGCTTTAAAGTGTTGATTATAAGCGATTTGTTGCAATCAGGTTTAGAAGAGTTGGAACTTTATGAAAGTATTGGAGACTTGGTGAAAGGTAAAGAAATCGACCAAGTTATAGGTATTGGTGAAGTTATTTCTCGTAATCAGCAGTTCTTTAAAAATGGGGTCTTTTATCAGACTACCGAAGCGTTTTTGGAGAAACATCCAATCATTCAATTTCAAAGCTCATTAATTTTGTTGAAAGGTGCGAGGAAATTTGAATTTGAAAAAATTGTCAATCGCTTGATTCAGAAAGTTCATGGAACTGTTTTTGAAGTGAATTTAGATGCCTTGACTAATAACTTGAATTATTATAGAAGTAAAATCGGTTCAAGTACAAAAATCATGGTGATGGTGAAAGCTTTTGCTTATGGAAGTGGCAGTGCAGAAGTAGCAAGTTTGCTCGAATATCACCGAGTAGATTATTTGGGTGTAGCTTACACTGATGAGGGTGTAATACTTCGCCAAAATGGAATAAAATTGCCAATCATGGTACTAAATCCACAGCCAGAATCTTTTGCCAAACTCATCGAATATAACTTAGAACCTGAGATTTATAGTTTCAAAATATTTAGTCAATACCTCGAATTTACTTCTTCTTTTGCTAATAAATCGTTTAAAATTCATCTAAAACTTGATACAGGTATGCACCGATTAGGTTTTGAAGAACAAGATATAGAGCAATTGATTGAGCAATTAAAACAAAATTCTCATATTATAATCGCTTCTATTTTTAGCCATTTGGTAGGTGCAGATGAAAGCGAGCATAATGGTTTTTCGAAATCTCAAATTGAGAAGTTTGACCTTATGTCGCAACAAATTACGACATCGCTTGATGGTATTAAACCACTCAGACATATCTGCAATTCGGCAGGAATTATTCGTTTTCCTGATGCTAAATTCGACATGGTTCGCCTCGGAATTGGGCTTTATGGTGTAGAAATTACTGGTACCGAACAACATTTTTTGCAGACTGTTGGCACTTTAAAAACTATTATTTCTCAAATAAAAAACCTCAAAAAGGGTGAAACAATTGGTTATAGTCGCAAAGGAATATTGAGTAAAGATTCACGCATTGCAACGATTGCCATTGGTTATGCCGATGGTTTTGATAGAGGTTTTAGTCAGGGCGTTGGAAAGGTTTTAGTTAATGGGGTAGCTTGTCCAGTAATTGGTAACGTGTGTATGGATATGACAATGATCGACGTAAGCGATGCTATTTGCGAGGAAGGAGATGAGGTTGTGATTTTTGGTAAAAATTTGTCAATCACAGATTTAGCCAAAACAATTGATACGATTCCTTATGAAATATTGACGGGTGTGAGTGAGCGAGTGAAGCGGGTTTTTTATAAGGAATGATGTTAGAAATGATAGTCATTTCAAAATGAATCATGCAAATCTTGTGTATAATTTTAATCGTATCTTATATTTGTAAAAAAACTCAACCTCAGTGAAAAAAATAGCTATCGTTCTTCTATTCTTTACTTTTGTTGCATTTCGCAATGAAGATTTTAAACCTTATACCGAACAAATTCCTGGTTTGCAACACGGCATCGAAATGCAGCCGATTATTGCAGGCGAATTTTTGATGGGGAGTATTGATTCAGAAAATAACCGTAAACCCGATGAAGGCCCACAACATAAAGTAAAAATTGACGCTTTTTGGATGGCAAAGTATGAAATTACGTGGGAATTGTACGAAACGTATTTCAATAAAGAACTCGAAGTTAAAGACGAAAAAAACACCCCCGAAGTAGCTAATCGTGTAAACATTGTAGCTCGACCGACTCAACCTTATGTCGAAATGTCATTTGGGCAGGGAAAAGAAAGTGGGTTTCCAGTTTGTAATGTTACACAGTTTGCGGCACGTGCATTTTGCAAATGGCTTTATGCCAAAACTGGAAATTTTTATCGACTGCCAACCGAAGCTGAGTGGGAATATGCAGCTCGGGCGGGTTCAAAAACTACGTTTTATTTTGGTGATGATGCTTCAAAGCTAAAAGAATATGCATGGTATTTTGATAATTCGGATGGTGCATATAAAAAAATTGGACAACTAAAACCAAACGCTTGGGGGCTTTATGATATGTACGGAAATGTAGCCGAATGGACTTCTGACTTATATGTAGCAGATTTTTATGGCAAACCCGAAGCAAATAACAATCCTTATATTCAACCAAAAGACCATTATCCACACGTGATACGTGGTGGACATTGGGACGATGATGCTGATAAATTGCGTAGTGCTTCTCGCCGAACTTCAACACCAGATTTGAAACAACGTGACCCCCAGATTCCAAAGTCTGATTGGTGGTTGACTGACGCTCCATTTTTAGGATTTAGAGTTGTAAGACCAGTCAAACAGCCTTCAAAAGAAGCAATCGAAGCCTATTTTGCTCGTCCACCGAAAGATATTCCTTGATATACCAAAGGTGTTGAGTAAAAAATGAGGGATAAGTTTTAAAACTTATCCCTCATTT
The DNA here is from genome assembly GCF_043780375.1 of Emticicia sp. Taxonomy (GTDB): domain Bacteria; phylum Bacteroidota; class Bacteroidia; order Cytophagales; family Spirosomataceae; genus Emticicia. The sequence goes on from NZ_JAYWCU010000085.1 coordinate 16,696, forward strand.
TTTTATTTCTTTTTCAAAATCAAAGCACTAATAAGCGAAACCAATAAACCAACTGGCACTATTTCCATATAAGTTAATACTATCACCCAAAGTGGGTTTTTATACATTTCTTTATAACCAGCCATTTCGGCAGTTTTTTCGCTTATTTCTGAGGTGCTTGCTCCGCTTGATTTTAGACTTTGTATTGCTTGATTTTCAAATTTCTCCATGAAATCTGGAATAAAAAAATAATAATCGATTAGCCAAGTAATTACATAAAAAGACGAAGCAATGAGCGTAATAAAAAGTCCAATCTTTAAGGCTTTTCCGAAAGAAATTATTCCTTCATTTTGTTTATCTCGAAAGTTTTTTATGCCAACAAAGATAAGCGAAAAAGCAAGAATCATGGAGGCATAGCCCACCCACATATTACCTTGAAAATTGCCCGTTGCATAGCAATATCCTACTGAAGAAAGTAAAAATAGAGAAACAATTAACCCCGAAATTCCCCCATAAGTAAGTACGATTTTTTTCATTGATTTCAAAATTTGGTTATACTGCAAATCTGGCTGTTTTGTCTCAATTTCAACTCATACTTTTGAGTGATTTTATCTCAAGTCTCATTTTTCATACCAAAGTATGAGAACTTCTAAGCTATTAAACTTAATCTTTTTGCCTTTTCGATTGCTTGGGTACGGCGTTTAACATCCAATTTCTCAAATAAGTTTGAAGTATGAGTTTTGATAGTGTTTAACGAAATAAATAATTGTTCTGCAATTTCTTGATTGGTCAATCCAACTGACATTAATTGCAAAACCTCTAATTCTCTTTTACTCAAGCCCAATTTATTGAGTTCAATTTCATCCAAGACAAAATTATTTTTAAAAACTTCTTTTGCTATAATTTGGGTTTCTACTTTCTGCTTATTTAGTTTTAGGGCAATCCAAATGCCGAGAGCGGTAAATAGTAGAGCAATCAGTCCAATGTAGATTTCAAAGGCATTATTGATAATAACTAAACGTAATTCAAACCATTTTAATAAAAACAGCAAAATAGCCAACGAAATGCTGTACAAAATAATATCTTTATTTTTTGTCAGGAAATTTAAAATCATCTGATTACTAAGCAGAAAATTTCAAAATGTATAAAGTTATTATTTTCTCAAAAATACCTTCCAATTTTTGGGTGATCTACAATCATTTTTTTGAGTTTTTGATTGTCAATACTACCTTGAATTCCATAGATTTTTTTTCCACCAGGCTCCACCAAAAGAGTATAAGGCAAAGCTCCATTCCATTTTGGGTCAATGGCTTCGATTAATTTATAAATATCTTCATCTTTAAAAATGTAGTTTTTTACACCCGAATTTTTTTCTTTCAAAAACTTTAATACTTTGTCTTTTTTCTCCATTTTATCGGCTGAAACTGACACAAATTCGAAATCTCTAGCCCCGTACATTCGATGAATATCCAAAAAATCAGGATATTCAATTACGCATGGGCCACACCAAGTTGCCCAAACATTGATAAGACGAAGTTTGTCTGAATCATCGTTTTTTACCAATTTTTTAATTCCATCCGTATCTAATTCTTCGAGTGTTACTGGGCGTGATTTCCAGTTTTTTTCATTTTTTTCGTTATATTCCGTTTTCCAAGCCCATTTGACTGAGCAACCAAAAGTTTTTGTTGTAGGAGTTGTTACTATTTTTCCTGCCAAAACTTCATCAAGAGCTTTTCTAAGGTCTTCGGCATTTCCTCCATTGCTTGGTTTTTCGAGGGCATCGAGTCTTCCATTATAACGCAAAATACGTTTATTATCAAAAACAAAAGCGTGCGGAGTAGCCACTGGCCCATATTTTATCGAAGTGGCTTCTGTGTCGCCATCATACAAATACGGAAAATTGTATTCTTTTTCTTTTGCTCTGACTTTCATGTTCTTATAGTCGTCGTTGAGGTCAGAATACCCCAATTCTTCCAATAAAAGTCCATTTGGACTATTGGG
>NZ_JAYWCU010000086.1:0-10310 GCF_043780375.1 Emticicia sp.
GCTCCAAGTCGTCCATAATAATACAAACGCGTCGCAAGTGTAAAGGGCTTCATGAATTTATATTTGCGATAGTCAGCCGTGATGGAATTGTGTGCAAAATTACCGAAATATCTTGAAAACTCAAATCGATAACGATAACCATTTAAGGGCGAAGTTGCACCAAAAGTGGTGTTGTCGCCAACATAAGCTATATATAATTGCTGTAAATTGAAAGGTTTATAGTCTAAGTTTTCTAAAATGTCTTTCGACATTCTGGTTGGATTTGCTGAGCCAACATAGTAATTGCCAGTGCTATTTGATTGGTAATAATCGCTGTAAGTTCGCCCGCTGTAACTATACCAATTTGCATTGCCTCCAACTTCAATTCGTTTAGCAGTACTGATAGGATAAATGGCAAATAAACCTACTTCATTGATAAATAAACGGTATAAATTTGAGCTTGCTTGCAATAATGAATCACCTTTTGGTATAGCAAAATTTTCTTTGGTTTTTGAATCAGTAACATATCTTGTTTTTTGCTGATAATCACTAAATCTGTAAGGAATTCGGAGTACACTTGCTCCCCATTGTAGTGGTTTTTTTTGATTAAGGTATTGAATTTGCCCACCAAAATCTTGAATTTCACCATTTAAAGATGCTACTCCCGAAACTTGATTATGGTTGAGAATATCACTAAAAAGTGCAACGATGCCGCCACCTAAACCTGTTCCCCAACGACTGGCTGAAACGCCAATGCCCGAATTTCCAAAATAATCTAACTTGAACTTTGGATTGTAATTTAAAACTTTTAGTTTTTTATCAGGAACTCGTACCAAAAGTGTTTGTTTTTCGAGATTAGTCTGCACAATATTTCTTCCTTCTCGCCAGGCTAAAGGAGCTAATGTAGCAGCAGTTTTTTCGATTTTATCTTCAACTACTTTTTGCTGAAAATCTCTTTCATGGGCTAAATAAAGGTTGTATTTGCCATTTTGAAAGTAGTTATAGACAATTTGACCAGTTTTTGAAGAAATGCTTACCGCTGGAGAATACATTGTAATTCCGCTTATTCCAGTAAAATAATTGGTTAGTTTTTCGAGTAACTTATTATTAATTTGGTATTTGTATAAATTTCTGAAACCATCGGCATCTGACAAAAAGTAGAGGTAGTTTCCTGTTGGGTCAATCAAGGGATTGAGGTTGTCTGCTCCCTGAAAAAACGAGAAAGTTTCAGTTTGTGAAGTTTGAGTATTGAATCTAGAAATTGAATAAAAAGCTTTCTCTAAACGGGCATAATTGGTATCTCTATCAGACACAAAATATATCCACTCGCCATCTGGCGACCAAGTTGGCTGAAGATCTGAATTTGAATCATTTGTTAAATTTCTAACACTTTCGTCCTTCAAATTATATAAATACAAATCGCTTTTGCCATTCATCAAACCTGAAACCACAATCGAACTGCCATCGGGCGACCACGCAGGATTGGTGAATGAATCTAAGTCTTTTAGCTCATAATTTTGCTTATTTCCTGTAGCTACATCAATAATTGACAATTTATTTCGCCCTTTACTTTGAATCACCAAGGCAAATTTCCTGCTGTCAGGTGACCAACTTCCTGCTGTTTCGAGAAAACTATAAGAATCAACATGAGAGCCAAATGAAGTGCTTTCAATCTTCCGAATGATTTTTCCTGAATGAGCTTCTACAATAAAAATATCTAATGAAATAACGTTTTTTGAAGAAATATATGCCACAAAATTTCCATCAGGACTAATGGCTGGTGAAATATTCATCTCGCCAGCATTTTTTTGAGAAGCAATTTCTTTGCCAATGGGTAAGGTAGAAGTGCCAGTACGAAGTGGCAAATATTTATCGAGTAAAGATTGTTTCCATTTGCTCGAAAGTTTATCAAGGCTCATTTTTAAATTTCTCGAAAATGCTACTTCAATGCCATATTTGGCCGTTTCTCGAAATAATGGACGAATCATATCATCGCCATAAGTGGCTGCAATATAGGCCCAAAATGCTTGCCCCCAGCGGTATGGAAAATATTTGTATTCTTTAGTAACCAAATCTTTTACACTTGGAATATCGTCGCTAAATACTGCATCTCGCATCCACATGGCAGTATGGGCATCAACTCGTCCAAGTGACATATACTCAGCCAAACCCTCAACCATAAAAAGTGGCAAATTTTGAATATTTCCTATTTGTGAAGAATCGCCAGAGTTCATTAATTGATACTGAAAAGCGTGAACCAATTCATGCCCTAAAACATGGTCAGTTTGACGCTTGGAGTACATCATTGGCATCACAACTCGGTTGCGTAAACCTTCGGTAACACCACCAGTACCTTCACTAATTTGTCCACCAATGGCGGTTGTTTCTTGAAAATCAGGGTGATTTTGATATATTATAAGCGGATTGGGCTTTATAAATGCCAATTTGAAAATTTCTTGATGGATTTTATACCAATGTTCACTGTTTATAATAATGTCATTGGGAATAGTATTATCTTTAAAATAATGGTATAGTTCAAAATGCGGACTTTGTAAAACCTTGAAACCAAAAGTCTTGTAGCGAGGTTTGTTTTGTCCAAAATATTTTGATTGAGAAAAGACTAAGTTGCTGATAACCAATCCGATACATAACAGATAATGTTTCTTCATACGTGCGTGCGTGATTTTTGACTTTTGTTGCTATCAATATTACAACGTAAAAAAGACTAGAATAGCTTAAAAGTAATGAAGAAAAATTACTGATTAAAACTGAGGGCGGCACACTTTTGCAAAGCGAGCTTTCCAGTAAGTGGTCATCATGTTGTCTTCAATAACCCCTTTACTGGAAGAAGAATGAATGAAAATAATTTCATCTTCGTTTTTTACTTCTGTAACAATTCCTGCGTGACTGATATTCTTGCCAGCTGTTACAAAAAAAACTAAATCACCTTTTTGAATATTTGGAAGGTTAATGGCAGGAAAGTATTCTGACTGTTGCCACGAAATTCGAGGGAGTTGGATGCCCATCTCTTTAAATGTATTACACAAAAGTCCAGAGCAATCAATGCCATTTACATCGTTTCCACCACTTTTGTATGGAACACCTGTATAGGTACGAGCTGTTTGTATGACTTTTTTTGAGAAGTTATTTCCTTGTGAATAATTTGTATAGGTTTTATCTACAGAAGGGTTGCTACGAAAAATTTTGCACGAAGATATTCCTGCCCAAATAATGGCAAAAAGTAAATATGGAACACCAACCGACAGAGTGACTCCTATTTGAAATTTCGTGAAAGAAAACATTTAAAAAATGGTTTTAAATATGATTAAAGAGAAAATTGTGCCAAACTTCTATATTTTCAAAACTATTTTATCAATTTGTGCGTACTTAATATAAATCATTATTAAAATATCAACGAAATGAAAAAAATATTTTTGTTATTACTGCCATTTATATTTTTAGCTTGTCAAAGTTATTCTCAAAAAGATAAAACTAAAAATAGTAATACTGACGCAACATCGTCCGATTGTAAAATCGAATTAGTAAAGAAAACCGAGGCAGAATGGAAAAAACAGTTGAGTGCCGAGCAGTTTAATGTAGCTCGCAAGGCAGGAACTGAAAGAGCATTTTCAGGAATTTATTGGGACAACCACGAAAAAGGTACTTATAAGTGCATAGGTTGCGATTTAGAACTTTTCAATGCCGATACAAAATTTGAATCAGGAACAGGTTGGCCAAGCTTTTGGAAACCTGTAAACAAATGTGCAATACAAGAACGAACAGATACAAGTTATGGTTCGGTGCGTACGGAAGTAGTGTGCAACCGTTGCAAATCTCATTTGGGACACGTTTTTGAGGATGGACCAAAGCCAACAGGCTTACGTTATTGTTTAAATTCTGCTTCGTTGAACTTTGCCAAGAAATAAAAAATCTGTGGAAGACTCTACAAGGATGTCTATTTTTATTCTCAGAATCTCTAAAAAAGGTTCTGAGAATTTTTATTTTATATCAATTTATCATGTTTTTTAAAAAATACCTATATTTATGTAGTATTTACTAAATTTAATCAACTTCGACCATGAAAACGCTATTTTTACTCTTACTTTCCTTTACAGCTTTTACACAAGATATGTATCTCGAATACAAAACGTCTGGTACAATGGTTGCAACCAATAAAATATATACTTCTGCCTCATCAGGAATGCGTATGGAGATGGAAATGAATATACCGCAAGTCGGAAAAATGCTTACTATTGTAATGATTCCCAAAGGAAAAAACAGTATGTTTATTTTGAATGAAAAAAGCAAAACCTATACTGAGTCACCTATGAGTGCAAATAAAGATGTAAAAGATTTAGATTTCAATATTCAAGTAGTGGGCAAAGAAAAAGTGGCAGGATATAATTGTGTTCATTTAAAAGTGACAACAGCACAACAGCAAGTAACCGATATGTGGACAACAAAAGATATTGCAGGATATGAAACCATGGAAGTATTGACAAAAGGAAATAATATGTTTGGGTCTGAAAAAATTTATAGTCAACTTAAAAGCAAAGGAGCTGATGGTATAATGGTAAAAACAGTGCTTAATATGGGGAAAAACGCTATGGTTAATGAATTAGTAAAAGCCGAAAAACGCTCCGCACCACCCAGTCTATTTGTCATTCCAGCAGGTTATTCTAAGGTAACAACCCCCAAGTATTAAGATTTTAATGTATAATAAATGATATTAAATGAGAGTGGTAATAAAACTACTCTTTTTGGTTTCAAATTTTTCATTTTAATTTAACAAACCATTCGGTTTTTACTTCTAAATTTGTCCAATAATAAATGGCAGCACAATTTTCTGAATTGAGGCTAGCAACATGGCACAAATTGAAAATTTGTACTTCAAAACAGCAATAGATTTCATGCTTTCACATTTGCTTATTAAAAATTATGCCCTTATAGAACATCTGGAGCTTTCGCCAGATGCTCATTTCAATATTGTTACGGGCGAAACAGGTGCAGGAAAATCAATTATGCTTGGTGCAATCGGGCTACTTCTGGGCAATCGTGCCGACACCAAAACCTTATATAATGAGTCTGAAAAATGTATCATCGAAGGTACTTTTGATATGTCGGGGTTTTATATTAAGAATATTTTTGAAGAAGAAGAACTTGATTTTGAAAGTTCGTGCATTGTTCGACGTGAAATTGCTCCAAGCGGAAAATCTCGTGCCTTTATCAATGATACGCCTGTAACACTTGAAACTTTACGTAAAATTTCTTCTCAATTGATGGATATTCACTCGCAACATGATTCGATTTTGCTCGGCTCAAATGAATATCAGTTGCGAATAATTGATACCTATGCTCAATGCCACGATAAATTGGTGGAATATCAAGAAAAATATCGTACCTATAAAAAGTTGCAAGATTCTTATGAACAATTGCAGGTCGAATCTGACCAAAACAAGAAAGAATTCGACTATAATAGTTTCCAATTAGATGAACTTGTAAAGGCAAAATTAGATGCCAATGAGCAAGAGCAATTGGAGCAGAATTTGAATATTCTCGAACATGCCGAGGAAGTGAAATTACGTCTTCGTACCGTGTATGAATATCTTAATAATTCAGAGCAATCGGTGCTTTCAGTATTGCAAATGACAGTTGGTAGTTTAAATCCTATTACTAGTTATTCGCCTGATTATCAGCAATATAAAGATAGAATTCAAAGTTGCTTACTTGAGTTAAAAGATGTTTCAAGAGATATTGAAACCGAAGAAGACGACATCGAATTGGATGGTCAGCAAATTACAGATATTCAAGAAAGATTGGATTTGCTTTATAAACTTCATCAAAAACATGCCGTAAAATCTAATGGTGAATTATTAGAAATTCAAGCAATTTTGGAAGAAAAAGTAAGCAAAGTTCTAAACCTAAGTGAAAATCTTTCGGCTGCCAAAGAACGAGTCAATAAAGCCTTTGATGCTGCTATAAAAACAGCAGAAAATTTATCTAAAGCACGACAAAAAGTGCTGACAGAAATAGAAAAACGCATTGTTGGCTTGCTCGTTGAGCTCGGAATGCCTAATGCTACGCTAAAAATTCAACATCAACATATCAACTTAAATAGTGAAGGAATTGACCAAATCAATTTCTTGTTTAGTGCTAATAAAGGAGTCAATCCACGACAACTAAAAGATGTGGCTTCAGGCGGCGAGTTTTCCCGTTTGATGTTGGCAATAAAATATGTTCTGGGGGATAAACGCTCACTACCAACTATTATTTTTGACGAAATTGATACTGGAATTTCGGGAGAAGTAGCAATAAAAGTAGGTAAAATGATGCGAGAAATGGCTCAAAGCATTCAAGTAATTGCCATTACACACTTACATCAAATAGCAGGACGTGGTTCATCGCACTTTTTTGTTTATAAAGATAATTCTTCTGCAAAAACAGTAAGCCGTATCAGAACGTTATCAATTGACGAACGTATTATTGAAATTGCAAAAATGATTGGTGGCGAAAGTCCATCCGAAAATGCCATTCACAGTGCCATCGAAATGCTTGGAATAAACGTGTAAGTCGGGTTTTGCATCAGACAGTCGCATTGACGACCCGCTAAGCGTAAGTTAAAAAAAATGAATCTAAAAGTCAGTTACAAAAACTAAAATTCTCGATATGAAAAATTTACTAATCTTATTACTTATCCTTTTCGCTTTTTCATGCACCGATAAATCTGTCGAAGAAGCTGCCAAACTCAAAGAAGAAACTTTTAAAATCCATGACGATGTGATGCCAATAAGCATGAATTTGGAAGATTTGAAAGAAAAAGTAATGAAAAAAGTAGAAACTGATACTACAGAAAAGAAACAAGCCTTAGGTATTTCGTTGGCACTCGACAAAGCCTATAATGACATGGAAGTTTGGATGCCCAAATTAGGAGCGGCTGCTGATATGAAAGATGGTGAAGAAAAAGTAAAAGTTTTTACAGAATTAAAAGCAGAAGGTGAAAAAATTAAGCAAAATACACTTGATGTAAAAAAGAAAGTAGAAGAGTTTTTGAAGTAGATAATTATGAAAAAACCAATAGTATCGCCCTTTTTTTACCTATTATTTGGAATAGTGGCCTTGTTTTCCTGCGAAAATACTCCCCGAAAACTCCCAATTTTGGGCGAAAGAGATTTTGTAAATGGAGATTCTGTCTATCATTCCATTCCTGATTTTAAATTTATCAATCAAGATGGTGCAGAAGTTTCCAACAAGACTTTTGAAGGGAAAATATATGTAAGCGATTTTTTCTTTACTACCTGTCCGACCATTTGCCCTGTAATGAAAAAGCAAATGTTACGGGTTTATGAGAAATTTAAAGAAAATTCGCAAGTAGGCATTCTTTCGCATTCCATTGACCCTCGCCATGATTCGGTACAAGTTTTAAGAGAATATGTTACTCGTTTGGGTGTAAAAGGCAATATGTGGCAATTTGTTACGGGCGAAAAGGATAAGATTTATGAAATAGGAGAGAAATCATATTATGTAACCGCAGGCGAAGACTCAACAGCGGCGGGCGGAATTATTCATAGTGGAGCGTTTATTTTGGTTGATAAAAAACGCCGTGTAAGAGGTTTGTATGACGGTACAAAAGAGGAAGATGTAACGAAGCTGATGAAGGATATGGATGTACTTTTAAATGAAAAATAAGATGCAAGATTCGAGATATGAGATTCGAGATATAGAATATGATGAATTTAAAAATTCTTATTTTGTTAAATTATTAAAATATTTTTGTAGGGAAAGCAAACCATTCGTATTTAATTTTTTCCTTTTAATATTTCCACTTCTTACCCTAAACTCTTGCCAATCAGATGAAAAAGTAAAACTGGAGCAATATTACATTGGTGGAAAAGAAATATATGAAAAAAACTGTGCCAATTGCCACCAAAAAGATGGTAAAGGCTTACAAAATCTCTATCCACCAATTGCAGGAAGCGATTTTTTGAAAAACAAAGAAAAAGTGATTTGGTTAATAAAAAATGGAATTTCAGGAGAAATAATGGTCAATGGTAAAAAATATAACCAACCAATGCCAGCCAATAATCAACTACAAAATTTAGATATTGCCGAAGTTGTAACCTACATTTATAACGAATGGAAAGTAGAAAATAAAGTAACCACCACTGAGGAAGTTGAGAAGGTTTTGAATAAGCGTTAGTTATTTTACGGTCAGAATTTTATGAATCTTAGTTACTCGTAGTATCCACCGCCGATTCGGCACTTGAAGATAATGAATCAACATCGAAAGTGCCTTTTGCTCTACGCATGGTGTAGTGCGTAAAATCTTGGTCAGCTTCCATTCCTACGCCACGAAGTTCTTCTTTTGGCGTTTTGATAATAAACTTTAAGTCGGTATAAATTCTTTTCTTGACAGGACTCCAATAAAGTAGGTCGGTTGCAAGGCTTTGTTGCTGTAAACGATTAAAGAAAAAGACATTTCCCATTACCTTATAAAGCCCTTCAGTTTTAAAATACCTACCCGAATCACCCCTTAAAGAAGAGTATTCAACGCCATACTTATCAAAAAAAGTTACATAAACTGCTTTGGGATAAATATCGTCTTCGTTTTGGAGTTTCATTTGTCTTGCAGTCGTGAACTTTACAGTGGTTTTTCCCGAATCACTAAACATAACACTCAAGTTATCCATAGTCATTTGTGGTCCATTGTATTTCTGTACGACTTCATTTTTCTTTTTTTCTTCACAAGAAAAAAGCAAATATGAAAAACTTGCAGAAAGTAGAAAAACGACGTATTTTTTTATGATAAATGGCATTTTTTTGTAACTATTGATTATTGTCTGTTGACTAATTAATCAATTTTTGGCTTAATAAACCAACGAGTATCAACCAACGAAAATCCGAGTGAAACTTTAAAGTAATTTTCTTTCACCAAACCATTGCCTATAACACCTCTATTACCAAACGAAAGAGCTACGTCAATATAACTTACACTTCTGTAAGCAAGTGGCGTTGAAAACCCGAAAGAAAAGCTCTGGTCTTTAATGCTTGTTCCATTAATAAAATAAGGTGTTTTTGTTTGCTGGTAGCCTAAACGGTAGAAAACTTGGTTGAGGTATTTTGTAGAAGTAGCTTTTGGAAGATACTCAAAACCAATGGCTAATTTATCGCTTGCTGCTAAGTTTGATTCTGCTTTGCCATTAAAATTGCGATATTTTGTCCAATCTTGCTTGCTATATTCTGCCGAAAATACCCATTTGTATGGACTCTCAAGACTTACACCTAAGGCAAATTGTGATGGCAAAGTAATATTTCCACTAAAAATTCCGAGTGTATCAGGTTTTTTTATAACAGTTGGGCCAGTCCCCGAATCATAAAGTGTTGAGAAACTTCTAATTCTATCGGCTTTCAATTTACTTTGCAATTCGTAAGTTCCGCCAACATTCAAATTCCATTTGTCGCTTAATTTTTGTTGCCAAACAAAGCCTGTTTTCATTTCAAAACCATTTGCCGAAACCCTGTCCGAATATCGTAGGTAGAAGTCTTCACCATTATTAAGTAATAATCTTGAGGTAGTATCTTTTTTAATAGTTCCGAAATAATAACCTATTTCGGCACCAACATACAAAGATTTTCCAAGAAGCACACCGTTACCGATATTAGCTTTTGATAATCCACCAGAGCCTTTATAAATATGCTCTACCGAATTGGTTGTACCAGCGATAATTTCTTGAAAACGAGCTTCATGCTCAATAATTGTTGCAGGTTGCAAACCAATGGAAGTTGTCCATTTAGTTTTTATTGGAAATGCAAAAACCAAATGACTTAGATTCATGCCAAAATCTGTTTGGCTATTCTTTCCATCAGTAATAGTTTTGTATTGACCACGCAGACCAGTATTGAAAGCAACATATCTGTTTTTTGCCAACATGGCTGGGTTGATATTATTGATATAAATACCGTTGCCAAAAGTTAGTCCAGTTCCGCCCATTGCGTCGTTGGCAATTGAGTTTCCTGGAAGGATATCGCCAATTCCTAATGCTGAGTAAGGAGAGTTTCCATAAAGTCGAGCGTCTTTTTGGGCAAAGGATTCATTAATAAAAATGATACTGATAATGAAAGCAGTTAGGCTAATTTTTTTCAACATTGTATTGTAAAATTCTGTTCAGACCAATCAAGACTAAATTTGAGAGTGCAAAGGTCGGCTTTTTTATTTGACTTTCAAAGAAAGGAGCATCTCCACCGCATAAGATTACTTGGATATTGCCTAATTTCTTATAATTTTCTATCATTCCATTCACTTCCGCAATAATTCCATTGATAACTCCGCTTTG
>NZ_JAYWCU010000087.1:0-7136 GCF_043780375.1 Emticicia sp.
TTCACCGACGACACCATTTTGTGTAATCGCTGACGCTCTTGTTTATTCGTGATTTTCTTAGAAATATTGACCGAATTGCCAAAAGGCACTAAAACAACGTTACGTCCTGCAATAGAAATATCGCAAGAAAGTCTCGGGCCTTTTGTAGAAATGGGTTCTTTTACAACCTGCACTAAAACAGGTGTATTTTTTGCAATAACATCGTTGATTTTACCAAATTTTTCGATGTCTTGTTCCAATTGAAAACCTTTCAAGCGGAGATTCACCGGGCGTTTGGCAATAACGTCTTTTACAAATTTATTGAGAGAATTGTACGAAATAATTTCGTTGTAGTGCAGAAATCCATCTTTATCATAGCCAACATCAACAAAAGCGGCATTGTTTCCTTGCACAACTTTCTTGACTACCCCCAAATAGATATCTCCGACGGAGAACTGGTGTTCCGTCTCGTCAAAGTGATATTCGATTAGTCTCTTGTCTTGAACAAGGGCTATTCTATCACCTTTCTGTGTGGTACTGATATATAATTCGTTGCTCAAAGTTGAGGTAGAATCGATGGGTTTAGTTATTTGATTAGGTTACAATAAAAAGGCAGGTTGATAGACTTGTATTTTTACATGACTATCAACCCTAAGAAAAATTACTTTTTCTTGTGACGATTCTTTCTAAGACGCTTCTTTCTTTTGTGCGTTGACATCTTGTGTCCTTTTCTTTTCTTTCCGCAAGGCATGATAGTAAATGATTAGCTTTCCCGAAGGATTATTTTAAAATTTATTTTCTTTTCAAAAACTCCTTATTACAGGAATGGTATTTTTTATCGAACCGCAAAGGTACTGAATTATTTTAAACTCTCCAAAGCCTTGTTTACTTCTTCTGCTAAAGTTGGGTCTTTTACTCTCTTTTTAAGGTCTTCAAAGATTATTTTGGCCTGTACTTTTTCACCCAATTCTATCAAACTATAACCTAAACCCAATTGTGCGTTTAAATTAGTAGGATTTAAACGAATTACTTGCTTAAAGCGGTCAGCTGCTTTAGCATATTGATTGGATTGCATTGAAAGCACGCCTAAATTCATTAGAGCCGGTTCAAAATTTGGCTCTTCTGTAATCACTTCACGCAACATCATAATTGCCTGCATTGGCGAGTCTGACTGCACATAAGTCATCGCCAAATTGGTTTTTGCTTGTAATTGTCGTGGATTTTTCTCCAAAACTTTTTGATAACACGCACGAGTTTTTTCGGCATAGAGTGCTACGTTTTCCTGACGAATTGATAACGTAAATGCTTGATAGTAAGTATCACCAGCCTGCATCCAGTTTTCGGCACTTGGGTCTATGATTGCTACTTTTTCGGCATAAATTGCCGCACTATCAAAGCGATTGGCTGTTGCAAAAACTTGGGCAACTTGAGCATACAAGTTTTTTTTGTCGGCTCCAGAACTTGTTGTCGATGCCAATTTCTGTTTCAAATCATTGATTTGTTTTTGTTGCTCAACTGAAAGTTTTGGGGCTTGCGAACTTTCTTGATGGTCGTCGTTGTCTTTGGTACTTGGTTTTGTTTCAGCAACTTTATCTCGATTGGCTTTGGCTTCGTCTTTTACGACTACTTTTGGGCGAGAATAAAGAAAGCCCGTGAGGGCTACCGCTAAGACAATCAGAATAATGAAGTGTCGTTTCATGTTTTTTTAGAATTGTGGATAGTATCGTGGGCAGGATAAAACCCCGCCCATGATTTATCAAATTAGAGCCACAATCAGTCAAGATTATTTTACAGATGATTTCACTTGGTCAGTAAATTCTTTAGCTGGTTTAAAGCCAGGAACTGAATGAGCAGGAACCATTACGGTAGTTTTTGCGGAAATATTACGAGCTTTTTTGGCCGCTCTGTGTTTATTTACGAAACTTCCAAAACCTCTCACATAAACGGCATCTCCTTGTGTCAATGATTCTTTCACTGTGTCGAAAAATGCTTCAAGGGTTGTTGATACGCTTGCTTTGTCCACACCTGTTTTGTCGGCAATTGCGACGATTACTTCTGCTTTAGTCACGGTAAAAAAAAATTTTAAGTTATTAATTTGCTTTCACGAAAATATTAAGTAGCAGTTTGTATTTTTTGAATCAAAACTTTTAATTCAAAAAATATTTAGGAACACCCATTCAATACCACAAACTCTTTGATTTACTTTTGGGTTTGCAAAGATAGGGGTTAAAAAGAGATTTTGCCAAAAAGATTCAAACATTTTTTTTTGTAATTGCTTAATAATAAATGAGTTACATGATATTTGATAGTGAAATGTGGTTTTTTAGCAAATTAAATTGATATAATCAGTAGTTAAACTTCGATAAAAATTGGAAAGGGATACGTTTTCTGAAAAATTAATTAAGTGGTATTGCCCTAACAAACGAGACTTGCCGTGGCGAAATACCCAAGACCCATACCGAATTTGGTTGTCGGAAATTATTTTACAACAAACTCGTGTAGCACAGGGCTTGCCTTATTACGAAAAATTTGTGGAGCAATATCCAACAATTCAAGCACTTGCCGCTGCCGACGAAAAAGATGTTTTAAGACTTTGGCAGGGCTTAGGTTATTATTCACGAGCAAGAAATATGCACCAAACGGCAAAAATTATTATCACCGATTTTGATGGTATTTTTCCGAATACCTATGATGGTTTGCTGAAACTAAAAGGAATTGGTCCTTATACGGCGGCGGCAATTGCTTCGTTTGCATTTAACGAAAAAGTTGCTGTAGTTGATGGGAACGTTTATCGAGTTTTGGCAAGAGTTTTTGGTATAGAAACTGATATATCGAGCCATGAAGCAAAGAAAGTTTTTGGTAATTTAGCCAATACCCTTATTTCAGATTCAAGCCCTAATACTTATAATCAGGCGATTATGGAATTTGGAGCCATGTACTGTGTGCCGTCAAATCCTGCGTGTATGTTTTGTGTGTTTCATTATGATTGTGCGGCAAATGCTACAGGAAAACAGACATCTTTACCAGTGAAATCGAAGAAAGTAAAAGTAAAAAATCGCTTTCTTAATTATTTTGTCATTGAAAAAAACAATCAGTTTTTGATGCGTCAGCGAGACGGTGGAGATATTTGGTCGGGACTTTGTGATTTTTATTTGCTCGAAAGTAAGGAAAAAACAATAGAATTGGATGAAATTGAAGACACTTTTTTGCAGCAAGTTTTGTCTAAATCTATTGTTAAGGCTGTCTCAGAAAATTTCAAGCATATTCTGACTCATCAACGCATTGAGGCAAAGTTTTGGCATATTATATTAAATGATGAATTGCTTTTGCCAGAAAAATATCATTTCTATACAGTAGAAGAAATTGAGAATTTACCTAAACCGATTTTGATTGAAAAGTATTTTAAAGGTTTGAAATTTTTACCTTAAAATAGCATTTTATTCATTGTTTATCTGCTAAAAAAATATTAAATTTACTTGGACAACAATGAAACCTAAAAACAATTATAAAAAAAATGGCTGGTGTAAATAAAGTAATTTTGTTAGGACGATTAGGTTCTGACCCCGAAGTAAGAACGCTTCCAAGTGGTGGAAAAGTAGTAACTTTTAGTATTGCTACTTCTGAAAGTTATAATAATAAAGAAGGCGTAAAAGTAGAACAAACCGAATGGCATCGCATTGAATTGTGGGAAGGTTTAGCAAATATTGCGGAACAATACCTCAAAAAAGGGGATATGGCTTATATCGAAGGAAAAATTCGTACCGAAAAGTGGACAGATAAAGAGGGTGTTGAGCGTAGCATGGTGAAAATTCGTGGAAATTCGATGCAATTGGTTGGTGGAAGGGGCCCTACTGGCACCGATGATAACGATGCGGCACAATCATCGAGTAGTAATAATTATGTACCAAAAGCAGCACCTGTACCAACACCTCCGCCTGTTGAAATGGCAGGTAATGGTAGCGATGACTTACCGTTTTAGCAAAAATGGGGTTCAAAATGTAAAATATTACCTATTTGAACCCCTATTTTTATGATAATCGTTTCACTCTTTCTTTCAATTGCGTTACTTCATCACGGAAACGTGCTGCTTCCAAAAAGTCTAAATCTTTGGCGGCACGCTCCATTTTTCGTTGACTTTCTACTATCAGTTTTTCTAATTGTGGCTTAGTCATGTAGCCAACTATTGGGTCGGCAGCAATTTGTAGCTGCTCAGGCTCATTGTAGTACATCTTTGTTGTTACTTTTCTATCAGCTATAGAAGTTTGTTCCATAATTGCTTCTCTCGATTTGAAAATGGTTTTTGGCGTAATACCATTATCAGTATTGTATTGCATCTGAATCGCTCGGCGACGGTTGGTTTCGTCGATTGCCTTTTCCATCGAACCTGTAATTCTATCAGCATACATTAAAACCTTACCATTCTCGTTACGAGCTGCACGCCCAATTGTCTGAATTAGTGAACGAATATCACGTAAAAAACCTTCTTTGTCGGCATCCATAATCGCTACCAGCGAAACTTCGGGTAAATCTAAACCTTCACGCAATAAATTTACACCTACAAGTACATCAAACACGCCCAGACGTAGCTCACGCAAGATTTCTACACGGTCAAGAGTTTTAACTTCGGAGTGAATATAGCGACCTTTGATGCCAACTTTGTCTAAATATTTGCTCAATTCCTCCGCCATTCGCTTCGTCAAAGTCGTAATTAAAACCCTTTCTTTACGCTCCACTCTAAGATGGATTTCTTCCAATAAATCATCAATTTGGTTAATACTCGGTCTGACCTCAATTTCTGGGTCGAGCAAACCAGTTGGACGAATCACTTGCTCAATAACTACGCCATCGGTCAAACGAACTTCGTAATCGGCAGGAGTAGCACTAACAAAAACAGTTTGCCCAACCATTTCTTCAAACTCTTGAAATTTTAATGGTCGATTATCCATTGCTGACGGTAATCGAAAACCATATTCTACCAATGATTCTTTACGAGAACGATCGCCTCCCCACATGGCTCGAATCTGTGGCATCGAAGCATGACTTTCATCGACAATCATTAGAAAATCTTCTGGAAAATAGTCTAATAAGCAAAAAGGTCTTTGTCCCGGCTCACGATTATCAAAATATCTTGAATAGTTTTCGATGCCTGAGCAGTATCCCAACTCTCGCATCATTTCTAAGTCAAACTCTGTTCGTTCTTTTATTCTTTCAGATTCCATTAGCCTACCATCCGACTCAAAATATTTTATTTGTTTTACCAATTCATCTTGAATTTGGTGCATCGCATTTGCCATTACATCTCGACCTGTAACAAATAAATTAGCAGGAAAAATAGCAATTTGAGTTTCAGAAGATAGTTTTTTACCATTATTTGGGTCTATACGTTGAATTTCTTCAATTTCATCACCAAAGAAAATGAATCGAAAAGCAAAGTCGGCATAACTTGGGTACAAATCTACCGTATCGCCTTTTACACGAAAATTTCCACGCATAAACTCAGCTTCGGTGCGAGAATACAAGATTTCAACTAAACGAAAAAGAAATTGATTTCGACTAATCATTTGTCCAACAGCTACTTGAATAATACTTCGCTTCATTTCTGTTGGATTTCCTGCCCCATAAATACATGAAACGGAAGCAATGACAATCACGTCTCGTCTGCCCGACATTAAAGACGAAACCGTTGAAAGGCGAAGTTTATCAATTTCCTCATTGATTTGAAGGTCTTTTTCAATATAGGTATTGGTAGTGGCAATATAGGCTTCGGGCTGGTAATAATCGTAGTACGAAATGAAATATTCAACGGCATTTTCAGGAAAAAAACTTTTAAATTCTCCATAAAGTTGGGCTGCAAGGGTTTTATTATGACTTAGAATCAACACAGGACGGTCGAGTTGAGCAATCATATTAGCAATCGTAAAAGTTTTTCCAGAACCCGTTACACCCAACAAAACTTGCGATTGCTCTCCTTTATTAATTCCTTCAACGAGTTTGGCAATTGCCTGTGGCTGGTCACCAGTAGGTTGGTAGTCGGATACGAGTCTATATTTCATGATTTTGGAGGCCTAATTTGGAATAATTCATCCTAAGAAAACAAAACTTTTATTAAGAGAGTTTCGTATATTTGATTAAAAAAAATAAGCCATGAAAAATCTTCTACTAATCCTCGTTGGGATAAGCTCCTTCGCTTTTGCCCAACCATCGCCGCCAGTTGTTGCACCATCGAGTGTATTTATTAATTATGGACAAAGTGCCACGCTTACAGCTTCTGGCTGTAATGGAATTATTACTTGGTCTGACGGACAAACAGGCACAAATGTAAACGTTTCTCCTAAGCAAAGTACCAAAATTTCGGCAACTTGCACAGAATCAAACCAAACAAGTGCTGCTTCAAATTTAGTCTTGATTCAAGTTGGTTTGACTTCTTCACCGTGTTATGAAAACATTGATGTAAATGTTCCTATTTCAAACGTAGGTTATCGCTACGAAGCAACTAATAAAATTACAGGAACAAATTTGGTAAATTCCGATGCAAGCGTGCAGTTCAAAGCACAAAAAATCGTTGAACTCAATGCAGGTTTTGAAGCAAAATCTGGAAGTGTTTTTAAGGCTTTTACAGGACAATGCGGTGAACTTCAAACCCGTGATGTTGTAAACACTAACTTGAGTGTGCCGTGGGAAATTTTGTGGGGACCCGATGATTTTATTTGGATAACTGAAAAAATTGGTAAAATCAGCAGAATAAACCCTCAAACAGGACAAAAGATAGAGCTTTTGACAATAATTGGTGAAGTGCTAAATGATAATGAAGGGGGCTTATTGGGAATGGTACTTCATCCTGATTTTGCAAATAATCCTTATGTATATATTGTCTATAATTATGGTACAACTTCCAATGTAAAAGAAAAAGTGGTGAGATATACTTATAATGGTTCAACGCTTATCAATCCACTTATTCTATTAGACAATATCGCAGGTGCAAGTGTTCATAATGGAAGTAGATTGGTCATTACGCCCGAATTAAAATTGTTTATTACAACTGGCGATGCTGCTAATACAAATACACCTCAAGACAATAATTCTATTAATGGTAAGATTTTACGAATCAATTTAGATGGAACAATTCCTGCGGATAATCCAACAGCAGGAAGTCCGAT